>MUGK01000021.1:0-30070 GCA_002007425.1 Chromatiales bacterium USCg_Taylor
TACCGCTCGGATGCGAAATCTACCTCAACGCCTCGACCGACGGTCATATCTGTGTCTGAACTACCGTCAAATGACAATTGATTCACAGCCTCTCAGCCCCACTGCAACTTGGCGCGTAAGGTCGCGAAATGGTCATGTCCCTCGGGGTGGACTAGGCGGATGGCGCGTTTCGCCTTCTCCACGACCACGCGGTCAGCCGGGATGAGTTCGCAGCCGATTTCTCCGTCACAGGTCAAGCGCGCCTGCCCGGCCTCACGGGTGCCTACCACGATTTCAACGCGACTAGTGCCGTTCAGCACGATCGGACGGTTACTTAAGGTATGCGGGCACAACGGCACCAAGGCGAGCGCATCGATCGCTGGGTGCAGTATGGGACCACCGCATGACAAGGCATAGGCGGTGGATCCGGTGGGGGTGGACACGATGATGCCGTCGGAGCGTTGCCGGTGGACGAACTGTTCATTGACGTAAATGTCGAGCGTGATCAAGCGGCCGATGTTCCATTTGTGCACCAACACGTCATTCACGGCATCTTGTGCGTAGAGCGTTTTTCCGGCGCGGATGACGTGGCTTTGGAGGAGCATGCGTTCTTCTTCGACAAACTGCCCATCGAAGATCGCGTCCAGCCGCTCTGGGATCTCCTCGGGAGAGATGTCCGCGAGAAAGCCGAGATGCCCGACATTGATCCCCAACAGCCTAACCTTGTGGTTGGAGATCTGGTGGGCGGCTCGGAGCAGTGTTCCATCGCCGCCGACGGCGATCACGAGATCGATCGGATAACCGACAAACGTCTCGGTCACGGTCAAAAGCGGCGCCTCCAGTAGCTGCGCGCAGCTCTTGTCCAAGAAAACCTCCAGGCGCCGGCGTTTGAGGAAAGACAGGAGAGTATGCAGCGTATCCGGGATGCGCGTGTCGCCGATTTTGGCGATGAGACCGACTCGCTTAAACATCGAGATAGAAGACCGGCGCGCGCATGGATTAACGTTACCATGTCCATCCCGCCGCGCCAACCATGGCACCACCCGCGACGATTTATTCACAGCCTCTCAGTCGAGGGTCCGTTCACATCAACCGATACGTTCGAGAATCACGCCGGCGTCGCGATAATTGTAAGGCAGGCGGCGATGTAATCCATTGTGTTCCAGGATCAAGCTTGGCAAACCGTCCGCCCCGAGCTTCCGCGACATACCAATCTGCTCCCTAAGTAGCGATTGTGTTTCGGCGCTGTTCAGGTCGCTTTGAAATCGCTCTGCGTCGAGCCCCAAACGCGTTGCGAGGTCGAGGAGTGTCTCGTCGTCGGAGGGATTCCGCGCTTCCCGGTAATAGGCTTCTTGGATGGCGAGGATCATGGGCTCCTCGTAGCAGGCCCCTTGCCTCTGCGCGGCAATCACAGCTCGGCACGCAGGGTAAGTCGAGCGGCGTGGCACACAACGGGTCCAGAAATCAAAGTTAAACTCCGTGCCGGGAACCATCTGTTGTATGCGCCGCCAAGTCTCTTGGATAGTCGAGCGCATCGCAGCGGGCATCGGAACCTCGGAATCCGGGGCGAGCCCCCCGAGAACGCGCTGAGCCACGACGCCATCCGGCAGACGCTTAACCACTTCGTTCCACACCGAACGAAATGCCCAACACCAGCTGCACATCGGATCGTGTACGTAGTACAGGCGCATCAATAAATGCTCGTCGATCGCAGTGTCACGGTGGATGCCGGGATCAACAATAGCGCTTATTATACTTTTTATAACAGAGATGTATTCGCTGCTGGAAAGAAGGGACCATGCATCATCGCTTTGCGCCTCTGCTCGCTTTTCTGTTGATGGCCTTAGCTTCGTCGAGCGCCATACGTTAAGGTACGCTTAAGCCGGACGCTGTTACCATAAACCACCATGCGAGTCCTCTTGGTGGAAGACGATCGTTCACTTGGCGAAACCCTGCAGAGCTGGCTCCAGCTCGACGGTTATGCGGTCGATTGGGTGATGCGCGGCGATCTTGCTGACACCGCATTGCGTACGCATAGCTACGACTGCGTGGTGCTCGACCGCGGCCTGCCCAGACTATCGGGCGACAGCCTGCTGGCTACGTTACGCGCGCATGGCAATGCGGTCCCGGTATTGATCGTCACCGCTCGCGATACGCTGGCCGATCGCATCGCCGGTCTCGATCTCGGCGCCGACGACTATCTGGTCAAGCCATTCGATCTCGAAGAGCTGTCGGCGCGCATGCGCGCCGCGATCCGGCGCGGTACGCAGCAGGCGCAGGCGGCTGGCGAGTCGCACGTCGATGGCGTACGGCTCGATCCAGCCGCGAAACGCGTGACCTTGCACGGCGAGCCGATCACGCTGACCGCGCGTGAATTCGCAATACTTCACGCCCTGATGCGCAACTCCGGTCGAATCCTGACACGCAGTCAGATCGAGGAGGCGCTGTATGGCTGGGGCGACGAAGTCGAAAGCAACGCGATCGAAGTCCATATCCACCACTTGCGAAAAAAGCTTGGCGCCGAGCGCATCGTCACGCGGCGCAACCTCGGTTACACCTTGCGCGGCGATCGATGAAAACCGCAGCTTATTCACTGCAGCGGCGGCTGCTGACGGTCGTGCTCGGCGCGAGTTCGCTGCTGTGGCTGTCAAGCGTCGCCGTCATGATCGACGTTGCCTGGGACGAAACCGGCGACCTGTTCGACGATGGGCTGAAGGAAACCGCACATCTGATCGTGGCGACGATTGGTGATCCACGGGCCGCGGCGACGCTTGTCGAAATAGTGCCGGCTGACGCAAAAAGCCGGGTCCGCATGCACTACCAGATCATCGTTGACGGGCGTGTGATACGCCGCACGGCGGGCGCGCCGCAACAGCCTTTCGTTACTGCTGGCAGCGATGACGACGGCTATGCCGACAGCGGGCCCTGGCGAGTTTACGTGTTGCATAATCCAGTTGCCGGCTTCGATATTCAGGTCGCCCAGCAGGACGAATCGCGGCTCGAAATCCTCGAAGATCTGGCGGAGGACCTGCTGTTGCCGGCGCTGGCGCTATTGCTGCTCCTGGCGCTGGTAAGCTGGTTCGCGATCTGGTATTTGCTGCGCCCTTTGCAGCATACCGCGCGTGTGATCGCCAGAAAGTCGCCGAACGATTTAACGCCACTGGCGACGGACAGGGAGCCCTCTGAACTCCTGCCTGTCATCTCCGCGCTCAACAGCCTGCTCGCACGTCTCAACGCGGCGCTAATCGGTGAACGCCGTTTCACTGCCGATGCCGCGCACGAGCTGCGCACGCCGCTCGCCGCGCTGCGCACGCAGGTGCAGTTGATGCAACGCCAGCAATCGGGGGAGGGCGCGTCGCTGCAAAAACTGCGTGACGACATCGACCGTATCACCGCGTTGGTCGCGCAGTCGCTGGTGCTGGCCAGGCTGGATCATGACGAGCCGGGGCAGCGCGTACGCACGCAGGTACGGCTCGCACCTCTGCTTGCGGAAGTGTGCGAAACGGCGCGCGCAGCGGCAGCGGCCAAGGCCATGACGTTAGAATGTCGCTGCCACGCTGAACAAATTGACGGCGATACGGAACTGCTGTGCATCGCCCTGCGCAATCTGATCGACAACGCAATCCGCTATTGTCCGCCGGGAAGCCGCGTACAAGTGACAGCGCACAAGATGCCTTCCACTATGGAACTGGTAGTCAGTGATAACGGCCCCGGCGTGCCGTTCGACGAACGCGCGCGCCTCGCCGATCGTTTCTATCGCGTGCTTGGTAGCGGCGTTCCGGGCAGCGGCCTCGGGCTGTCGATCGTCAAGCGCATCGCCGATCGGCACGAGGCCACTCTCATCTTTGCGGACGGGCTCGACGGCGCCGGTCTGACAGTGCGGCTGAGCTTTCCGCGTGCCTCGTTTTCAGTTTAGGGTTTTGCTTCAGCTTCGTATCGGCAAACCAGCACCAATTTCAGTCTGGCAAGCGCGCTTGATTCCCGTGCGCGGCAATGACAGCAGATTTCCCTCACACTGCGCGCAGTTCGGCAATGACGGCGCGGGCGATGACGGCGGCATCGCGATCTCTTAAGTTTGTCTTAATCTCGCTCTGTTCTAATGACTCATGCCCGATGCGGGCTGGACAAATTCTTTCACTCAGGAGATCACCATGAACGTCAAAAAAACCATCAGCCTGCTTGCTATCGCTGCTGTTACCGGTAGCGTCACGCTGGCGCAGGCCCAGTACACCGGCCCCGCCGCCGCTCCGATCACCGTCAAGGAATTGCTCGCCCAGGGAAAGGACGATCAATACGCGACGTTGCGCGGCAACCTTGTCAAGCGCATCGGCGGCGAAAAGTATTTGTTCTCCGACGGCAGCGGTGAAATTACTGTGGAAATCGACGATGAGGATCTTCCGGCGCAGCAGCCTATCGATGCCAAAACCGAAGTCGAGTTGATCGGCGATTTCGACAAGGACTTGATTGGCTCTCCGGAGTTCGACGTAGATACGGTCACGCTGGTCCAGTAGGTCGTGCGCGGCCAGAGACCTTCGATAAAAGCGATCGCGACATGGCCGCCAGGCCCTGGGGTTGGACCGTGCTGCACTCGTCGGCGTTAGCGTGATGGCGGCTGGCATTTCGGCGGGAACGCTCGACCGCAGCCAGCGTGGCGACGACTCATCGGCTGGCCAAAAAGCGCTGCGGATGCTGGTCGTTGACGACGAAGCGCCGATTTGTTTTGCGCTGTCCAGTTATTTCACGGCCCGCGGGTTTGAAGTAGATTGCGCGGACAGCGCCGATAAGGCCGAAGCGCTATTACGGGACGCCCGGTATGCCGTGCTTATTTCCGATCTCAGGCTTGCCGGCAGCAACGAAATGCACGGTTTGGATATTGTCGCCCACGTTCGACGAAGTCAGCCCGAGACGCGCTGCATCGTGCTGACTGCCTACGCGCCGCCGGAAGTTGAAAGCAAGGCGCGTGCGATCGCGGATGTGTTTTTGTACAAGCCGGTACCGCTCGAGAACCTGGCGTCGGTTATTGATCGACTTCTGAAAGAGACGTAATGTTCTTGCGCTTTCCGCATTGAGCTCCCGGAAGCCGGCTCCAGCAAGCGTATCTATGGACTCCACCCGTTTTGCAAGGAGAAGACTGAGCGTTACCCGGCAGGATAAGGATTGCGTGTATCTGTCCGGCCTCGATGTGAGCCATGGATCGGCTCGGGCCATAATGCAATATTCACGCTGGGTTCCATATGGGGTGTCGGCCTGGAAGGCATATCAGTAGTCGTCGCCCGTCTATAGCGCAGCGGAACACGGAGCACGCGGATTATTCGCCTGGTTCCCCATAGCCGCTTTCGGGGTAGGATCCCAAAGACTGTTCGCAATGGAACGAGACGTTAGCTGGAAGCCTAAAGCGCTCCACCCGACGGCATCATTGTTATCACCCGATGGTCGGGAGGACCGAATGGAGCAGAAAAAAATGCGTCACCCGCACGCCGGGCTCAACATGATTAGCTACCTATCGGAAATACTGATGATCCGCTGAAGTTCTGGATAACGACGCCGATACACGGTGCGACAGTCCAGAGCCGGGAATAGCGCAATACAAATGGAGCGGCAGTTCCGCATCGTCGATGGGGACGCGGCCAGAATGACACAAGCCGATGCTAAAATTTGGAGTATCAATAGAGTAATGAATAACGCGACATTTACCGTTGCGACCATTGGCCTAGGTGAAGGTGAACTCCGATGGTTGCAGCAGATCGTGGAGACTTCGCAATCGCAGGCGCTGCGCTTTTTGCCTTATGTAGGGAGTCCTGAGACTGCGCCGGACATAGTGCTTATCGATTCGGATACGCCACAGGCTCTCCAGAGTTGGAGCGGTTTTCTCAAGGCTAAAGCACAAGGAAAAACGATCTCCGGTGTTGTGTTGGCGCGCGAGCAGCCCGCGGACAATCCGAAATATTTGATTCAGCGACCAGTGAGCGCAACGCGGCTTCTAGCCATGTTGGAGAAGGTTGCCATTGAGGAGCATGGTGCGCCGCGCGACGCTGCGTCGGTCTCTGCGGACGACACGATAACACGCACCGATACTGGGACGCGAGGCGTGCAAGGCTTGCCTGGTGTGAAGGCGCTCGTCGTGGATGCCAGTTTCCCGGTCAGGACGCAGCTAAAGAACGCACTTAAACCGATTGCCTCCCACGTCGATCTCGCACAGACCGGGGAAGAGGCGATCGAGTTCATCAATAACAAACGCTACGACATCATATTTCTTGACGTGATGTTACCGGGGATAGACGGTTACGAAATCTGCCGGATGATCAAGCGCGACCCTAAGAAACGAACAACCCCGGTGGTTCTGCTCGTGGCCAGCGCTTCGCCCGCGGAGAGTATCAAAGGCAAGATCGCGCTTGCGAGCTGCGATACCTATCTCGCGACGCCTGTGCAGCAGGCAGCCTTTGACGATGTCGTCAAGAAGCTGCTGCCTGTCCCAACACCCGCCTAGATCGTCTCGAACCGCAACGGCGCCGCTTTACGCGGCCCGGTCCAAACCATCAAGCAATTCAGCGGTGCTTTGGAATCGATCGTTGGGGTCTTTAGCAAGCAATGTGTTAACCAAGGACTGATAACGCGAGATTTCGGACGGAAGGCTTGGAATCGGAGTCTCGAGATGAGCTTGAAAGACCTCGTAGGGAGTGGCGCCGCGATAGGGCAGGACCCCCGTTAACATCTGATATAGGATGACGCCGAGGCTATAGAGATCGCTGCGTTTATCCAAACCCTGGCGGGTGATTAGTTCGGGACTAATATAGTATGCGGTGCCCAGAAGCGAGTTTGCCGAGGTGAGATCTCCGCTGGCATTGGTATCTTTCGCTATCCCGAAATCGGTGATAGCCAAGCGCTGCTCATCCCGGAACAAGATATTAGCCGGTTTAAGATCCCGATGGATCACGTCAATCCGGTGGACCGCTTCTAGCCCTAATGAAATCTGACGGAGGAAGTACATCGCGGCCGCTGGGTCTATACTCTGCTTTATCCGTGTTTTTAAATCGCCTGCCGGGAAGTATTCCATTGCGATATAGGCCAGGTCGCTCGCGAATCCACGCTCTAAGACTCTGGCGACGTGAGGGTGGCAGAGTTTTCTCAGGAGGTTGTATTCTCGCATGAAGCGTTTAAACGGAACGGGGTTCTCTTGCGCTTTGAAAGGTAGGATTTTGAGTACCAGATGCTGCCCATCTGCGTGACGTTCAGCGAGAAAAATAGACGCCATTCCGCCCGTGCCGATTTCACGGATGAGCGTGTACCCAGGTACGCTTAAAGGCCGATCCAGATCCGGTGTTGATGGGCCAGGACCTTCGAACAAGCGCGTAGCAACGGTACTACGCTCCGCATCATTGAATGGGTCGGCGTCCACCGCGCTTGCCGTTCGATTCCCTGCGAGGGTTATCCTTTGTGTCTTGCCCGCCAGCACCGATCGCCTCCGTAACCTTGCGGCTTCAAAGATCCGCGCGCATCTGGATCTCCCTGTCCGAACACCGGGATAGTCATACAGCAGCAACGGGTCTCGAAGCAAAAACGTAACCAAACGTGTGTATAATCTTGGCGGTAAAACTGCGTGTCATGAGAACCGGCAAACGAGCGTCGCCACGCTCGTGCCCGCGAACACGATGGCATGCAACCAAGACCACCTTTGGTAGCGAGTGGCGAGGTCCTTGGGGTCTCGGTTCGAAAGCAAGTAGGGTCGTCTGCCTTCCGGTGAGCGCATTAGTAATGAGTCGATGGGCCGGTCGATGCACTCGCGATCCACTTGATCTTCCGCCGCGCCCCGAGCTTGGTTCCATTCTTGGAGGTTGATCTGGCCATCGCCGTCACTATCGAAACGCTTCGTCAGCCCTTCCCGGTCGTGTTTCCATTCGCGTAACAATAGACTTACCTCATGACTACGCTCCGTCGGCGTGCGGTGATGACCGATGCTCACGATGTCTCCGAGTGCGTATAGATTATCTCCAGGTGCCAGGTATTCCACATCGAGCCAAAAATCGCCTTCCCGCCAGCGTGATCTATGCGTCGTAACTACCTCCGCAGCGTCGGGATCGATGACGCATTGACCGGTTGCGTCGCTCAAAACGAAAGTATCCGTACTCTGACCGTGTGAGTGGGGTGTCCAAGGACTTCCGCTTTGGCGATGGACCTTGTAGCGATACCATACGCACGGCGGTCCCGATCTAAAGCCAATCGGGAGGGTTCCCGGATGCAGTTCGCAGCGGCCGTAGAGCTCGGTGTAGCCTTGGGCCGCGCTGCGGATGGCCGAGCTTGGCGTGTCGGTAATGAGGTGGTAGCGCCGATAGGCGCTTAACCACGCCCACAGGCTCGCGATCACAATCGCCCCAAGCAACACTAATCGAACCAAGGGCCGAGGCGCATACCACACACCCGCGAGCAAGGCCACGTAGCTTGCCGAAATCCAGCCGTGGCCGAGATCCAGCCACCACGGGCCAAACATCACGATTGACTAAGGGCTTTGAAATAAAACGCGAAGATCGACGTCTGTCTTTTCCGTGGCCTCGAAGAGCAGTACCTCGTGCGTTCGAAAATCGAATAACCTCGCGATGAACAAATCGGGGAATTGCTCGATGCCGACGTTATTAACGTTCACCGCCTCGTTATAAAACTCGCGCCGATCGCCGATGTCGTGCTCCAGGCCGGTGATGCGGCTTTGCAGATGGTGAAAGGTCTCGTTGGCTTTAAGATCAGGGTAGTTCTCGACCAGTGCGAAGAGTTGCCCAAGACCGGAGCGCAACAACTTCTCCGCG
The DNA here is from genome assembly GCA_002007425.1 of Chromatiales bacterium USCg_Taylor. GTDB lineage: Bacteria > Pseudomonadota > Gammaproteobacteria > JACCXJ01 > JACCXJ01 > USCg-Taylor. Next base: position 8,775 of record MUGK01000021.1, read on the forward strand.
GCGCCGAGGGCGGGAATATCCGTGGCTTCACGTGCCGCGGCGACCATACTTCGCGCCTCAACGACCTTGCGCAGGGTATCTTGTTCGTGTTTCATGTATTCCTTGCAGGTGGCGACCAGTTTTGGCAGCTCGTCATGGCGCTGTTTGAGCAGCACATCGACGTTTCCCCATGCCTTACGGACGGTGTGCTTCAGCATCACGAAGCGGTTATAAGCGAGGGCGCCGTAGATGAAAACGGTAACGGCCGCGGTGAGCAAAACGTAGCCTGCGATCTCCATGGTGATTTCCCTCGCGATGGTCAGTTGAACACGGCGGCGCTTGTTATGCGCCGTGACTTGGCGCTATAGCGGCTCTGCGGCCGTTATCTTGATAACGTAGCCGCCGTGCGGCACCGGGCGTAACGCCGTCTTGAAGGATGGCAGACCTTATTCATTGGGCTCATATCCCAAGCTCGGCCCGAGCCAACGCTCGATCGCTTTAAGGTCCACACCCTTGCGCCGTGCATAGTCGTGGACCTGGTCTTCGTTGATCGGTCCCAGTCCGAAATAACGCGCCTGTGGATGAGAGAAATACCAGCCGCTTACCGAGGCCATCGGGTACATCGCGTAGCTTTCGGTGAGGCGGATCCCGGTGTGCTGTTCGGTATCGAGCAGTTGCCATAGCAAGGGTTTTTCGGTGTGATCGGGACAGGCCGGGTAGCCGGGCGCGGGACGGATCCCTTGATAGCTTTCGTCGATCAGCCCGTCGTTTTCAATGCTTTCCTCGGGCGCGTAACCCCAGAATTCCTTGCGCACGCGTTGATGCAAGCGCTCCGCGAAGGCCTCGACCAGACGGTCCGCTAATGCCTTAATCATGATGGACGAATAATCGTCGTGTTGATCCTCAAAGCGCTTGATGATTTCCTCTATGCCGATGCCGGCGGTGACCGCGAAGGCGCCGATATAATCCGCGACGGCGGTTTCCTTCGGCGCGACGAAATCGGCCAACGCGAGATTGGGCTGTCCCGGTGGCCGTTTCTGTTGTTGCCGCAAGGAGTGGATCACCGTGAGTTCCCCGGAACGAGTCTCATCGGTATAGATCTCGATGTCGTCCTCGGCGACGGTATTCGCGGAGAATAAGCCGACGACACCGGATGCGCGCAGCCATTTTTCCTCGATGAGCTGCGCTAGCATCACCTGGGCGTCACGGAAAAGCCTACGCGCCGCATCGCCGACGGTGACATCGTCCAAGATCCGCGGATAACGTCCCGCAAGCTCCCAGGCGATAAAGAAAGGCGTCCAATCGATGTAGTGGCTGATCTCCTCCAAGGAGTAATCCGCGAACACGGAAACTCCCAGTTGCTTTGGTGCGGGAGGATTGTACGCGCGCCAATCCGCCGCGAGTTTATTTTGCCGTGCCGCGGCGAGGCTTATCCATTCGGTGCGCGCTTGGCGTCCCTTATGGCGTTCGCGCACTTCCTCGTATTCCTGATTTATTCTAGCGGCGAACTCTTTTCGCAGTTCCTGGCTCATCAACTTCGTGGCGACTCCGACCGCGCGCGAGGCATCGCGCACATGGACCGTGGGCTGTTGGTAATTCGGTGCGATCTTGACCGCCGTGTGTGTACGTGAGGTCGTGGCGCCGCCGATGAGAAGGGGGATCATGAAGCCTTGGCGCTGCATTTCCTTGGCGACGTCCACCATCTCATCGAGAGATGGCGTGATGAGGCCGCTCAGGCCGATAAAATCGGCGTGTTCCTGCCTCGCGGTCTCGAGGATCTTTTCCGCCGGAACCATAACGCCGAGATCGATGACCTCGAAGTTGTTACATTGGAGGACGACGCCCACGATATTCTTGCCGATGTCGTGCACATCACCCTTGACGGTGGCCATAATGATCTTGCCGTTATTCCGAATGACGCCGCCGGCGCGTTTTTCCGCCTCGATATAAGGGACGAGGTGGGCGACCGCTTTTTTCATCACGCGCGCGCTCTTGACGACTTGGGGTAAAAACATCTTGCCCGCCCCGAAGAGATCACCGACCACGTTCATGCCGTCCATGAGCGGGCCTTCGATGACCTGCAGCGCGCGCTCATGAGCTTGCCGCGCTTCTTCCGTATCGCTTTCGATGTAATCGGTGATCCCTTTGACGAGAGCATGCACCAGGCGTTCTTGCACACTGTGGTTACGCCAGGCGGAATCATCGTGTTTTTCTCGCGCTTCGCCCTTGACGGTTTCGGCAAATTTGACCAAGGTTTCGGTGGCGTCGGCACGGCGATTCAAAAGGACATCTTCAGTCCTTTCCATCAGTTCACGGGCTATGTCCTCGTAGATCCCGAGCTGCCCGGCATTCACGATCCCCATGTCCATCCCGGCCTTGATACCGTGATACAGAAAGGCGGTGTGCATGGCCTCCCGTACCGGGTTGTTACCGCGAAACGAGAACGAGACGTTGCTTACGCCGCCACTGACGAGCGCGTGGGGGAGGTGATGTTTGATCTCGCGCGTGGCTTCGAAAAACGCCAAGGCATAATCGTTGTGCTCTTCCATCCCTGTCGCGACCGTTAACACGTTGGGATCAAAGATGATGTCTTCCGGCGGAAACCCGAGCTTTTCAGTGAGGATTTCGTAGCTGCGTTTACAGATCGCGAATTTTCGCTCGACGGTATCCGCCTGCCCGCGCTCGTCGAAGGCCATGACGACGACCGCCGCGCCATAACGGCGCACCAAGCGTGCATGCTCGACAAAGCGCTCCTCGCCTTCTTTCAGGCTAATCGAGTTGACCACACCTTTCCCCTGCAGGCACCGGAGTCCGGCTTCGATGATGCTCCATTTGGAGGAGTCAATCATCACCGGCACGCGGCTGATCTCGGGCTCCGCGGAGATCAGATTCAAGAACTGGATCATCAATGCTTCGGAATCGAGCATGCCTTCGTCCATGTTGACATCGATCATCTGAGCGCCGTTCTCCACCTGATGCCGCGCCACCTGCACCGCGGCATCGAGCTCGCCCGCGCGCACCAGCGCGGCGAATTTCGGTGAGCCGGTAACGTTGGTGCGCTCGCCGATATTGACAAAATTCACCTCCGCTCCGATCGTCAGCGGTTCCAGCCCGCTCAGCCGGCAGTGGCGCGGGATCTCCGGGACGCGGCGGGGCGGGAGATCGCGTAATGCCTCCGCGATTGCTCGGATGTGCGCCGGCGTCGTGCCGCAACAGCCGCCGACGATGTTCAGGAATGCGCTCTCGGCGAACTCCCGCAGTACGCCGGCCATGAACTCGGGGCTGTCGTCATACTGGCCGAACTCGTTCGGCAGGCCCGCGTTGGGATGGGTGCTAACGTAAGTGCCGGCGACTCTCGCCAACTCCTTGACATAGGGCCTCAACTCCGTGGCGCCGAGCGCGCAATTCAAACCGACCGTGAGCGGGTTTGCATGTGCGACCGAATTCCAGAATGCTTCGGTGGTCTGGCCCGTCAAGGTGCGGCCGCTGGCGTCGGTGATGGTTCCCGAAATCATGATCGGAACGCGGAGCTTGTGGTTCTGGAAATACTCGTCGATGGCGAACAAGGCCGCTTTGGCGTTGAGGGTGTCGAAGACGGTCTCAACCAAAAGCACATCGGCGCCGCCATCGAGCAAGCCCCGGATAGCGACCGTGTACGCCTCGGCCAGCTCGGCGAAGGTCGTGTTTCGGAAACCCGGATTGTTGACATCCGGCGAGATCGAGGCCGTGCGATTCGTGGGTCCGAGCACGCCGGCGACGAACCGGGGGCGGCTCGCTTCTTCGAGCTCGTCGGCGACGGCGCGCGCCAGATGCGCTCCGGCGTAGTTCAACTCGTAAGCGAGAGATTCCAGCCGGTAGTCTGCCATCGCGATAGCCGTGGAATTGAAGGTATTGGTCTCCAAGATATCGGCGCCGGCCTCAAGATAGGCGCGGTGAATCGCGCCGATGATCTGTGGCTGGGTAAGCGTCAGTAGATCGTTATTTCCCTTCAAGGGGCTGGGGTGATGCGCGAAGCGTTTCCCGCGAAAGTCTTGTTCCTCGAGTCCGTAAGACTGGATCATAGTCCCCATGGCGCCATCGAGAATCAGTATGCGCTGACTCAGTTCGGATTGGAGCTGGTTTAGGCGCTGTTCCGGCGTGTAATTAACTGGCATCGTGCTAGCTCGAACTATCCTGATTGCGGAGGGTGTCCCGCCAAAAATCCACGATGGCCTCTAGGATCACTTCCAACGCATTATTGATGGCCGTAACCCCGCCTTTGGCATCTTCGGTGGGAGCGGATCGGGTCGCACTGAAGACACGCGTGCCGAGGATCCGGTTCCTCGTCAGGTCGATGAGCTGGGCACGGATTACGACTCGGCCCAGGCTTGGCGAGATCAGGAACTCGTGATGGATCTGGACGATTTCGGTATCGATCCGCAGTTCCGCCATCGCACTGCTGGTTGCGGAGACGACCGCGTTGAAAAGATTGGATTCTTGTAGCGCTGTCATTAATAGAGGCTCTAACATCCGCGCAGGCTGATCGGCCCACTCGCTCTCGGAATAGTAATCGACTTGCAGGGGATGACGCACATAAGCGATGCGCGCCCGGTCATAACCCGGCCAGGCCTTGGGCGCCGAAACGAGCACGCTTAATTGGTTTTCCGCCGGCTTGGCTGGCGTATCGCTGGGAGCGGCCCTGAGCACATAGATCTGCGGCGGCTGCTCGGGTGTGCGATTCAAGGCAGCACATCCACTCAGAGCTAGCACGAGCAACACGCATGCATGCTTTACGGATATCGTCATTCGCCCGGCCCCCGGCGCACCCGCCGGCCGAACAAGAGCGCATTGGGATCACGTTCGATCGCCTCGGTCAAGCGCTGCAGGTTATCCACGAGTCGGCGCAGGTCAGTCAAAATCGGGGTGGCCTGCGCGGCGGCGCCGCGCGAGAACCGCCCGAGATCGGCGCGCGTGTCGACGATCAGCTGGTCGAGATTCGTGGCCGTGCGATCGAAGGTGCCGAGCACGGAATCGATCCTTTCGGCACCCTTGCGTAGCGCGCTCAGGAGCGCCGGTAACTCCTGCGCCATGCGGGCGGCGTTGTCAAGGATGGCGCTCACGCGCACGAGGGTGGTCCCGATGTCCTGGTCGCGGGTTGCGAGTGCAGTGGTGATGCGCTCTACGTTTTGCAACGTGTTGCTCAACGCGTCCTGATTTTCCTGGTTCAACAGCTTTAGGATCTGCTCGGCGATCTTCTTGAATTCTTGCGCCAGCTCGGTAGCTTGCATCAGGCCGCTGGACGCGGAGGCGAGCAGCGACGGTCCGGTGCGGATCTCGGGGTAACGTTCGCCGGAACGAACTGCCAACGGTGCAGAGTGGCGATTGCCGCCGGTCAGATCGACAAAGGCGAGCCCGGTGATGCCGTAGACCGATAATAGCGCCACCGTGTCGGCCTTAACCGGGGTGCCGGCCTCGATGTCGAGCAATAGCCGTACCCGCTCCGGGTTATCTTTGTCGAGGCCGATCTTGCGCACGAATCCAACATCGACGCCGCGGTATTTTACCGCCGCGCGGGGGGAGAGGCCGGCCACCGATTCGTACACGTACGCGACGTAGGTTTCATAGGTTTTATGGTCCTCTTGGGCGCTCAGCCACACCCCCGCCCAGATCAATGCTGCGCCGAAGACGAGGACGAACAGGCCGACGAGGGTAAAGTTTACGCGCGGGTCCATGTGTAAGCTTGTGCGGCGGCGCGACCGCGCGGACCGGAAAAATAAGCATGGACCTCGGGGTGCGGATGCGCGCTCAATTCAGCTATCGGCCCGAGGGCCACGACTTTTTTCTGGGCCAGGAACGCCACCCGATCGGTCACCCGCCAGAGGGTATCGAGATCATGCGTCACCAGCACCACAGTCAGCCCCAGGGATTCCTTGAGCTGCATGACGAGGTCATCGAAGGCGCTGGCGCTCTGCGGATCCAGCCCCGCGGTAGGTTCATCGAGAAATAAGATCTCCGGGTCGAGGGCCAAGGCCCGGGCGACGGCCGCGCGTTTCAGCATGCCGCCGCTCAGCTCGCGCGGATACATATGTGCGGCGCTCGCCGGGAGCCCGGCGAGGACGATCTTTAACAACGCCAGCTGTTGTACGAGATCACGCGAAAGATCCGTATGTTCGTTAAGGACCAAGGCAACATTCTCCAGCACGGTCAGGGCGCTGAACAATGCTCCATGCTGAAACATCACGCCGATGCGCCGGCGCAACGGGTCTAAGCGATTTTCGGGCAGCGCTAATACGTCGAATCCAAGTACCTGTAAGCTGCCGGAGGCCGGGCGCGTGAGCATATTGATCTCGCGGAGCAAGGTGGTTTTCCCGGAACCGCTGCCTCCCACCAGGGCAAACGTCTCGCCGCGTTGGACATCGAGGTCAATCCCGTCGTGGATGCACACCTCTCCGAAATAGGTCCGTATATCCCGTGCTTCAATAACGTGCTTGCCAGACATCGCCATGCGTTTCCGGGGGACTATATCCCAAGCCAACTGTACAGGATTGAAAACGCGGCGTCAGTGACGATGACTAAGAAGATCGCCTGAACTACGCTGACCGTCGTTTGGCGGCCGACGCTGTCGGCGCTGCCCATCACCTGGAAACCTTGGAAGCACCCGACGACGGCGACGATCATTGCAAATACCGGGGCCTTGCCAATACCGAGGAGAAATGATCTGAGCGTGACTTCCCTGGGGATGCGGTCGAGGAAATCCAAGTAGCTCACGTCCAAGAGCGTAGCCGCCATGACCATCCCGCCTAACACCCCCGCCGCATCGGCGACCAGCGTCAGAAGCGGAAGGGCGATCATCAGCCCGAGAATCTTCGGCAAGACGAGCAGCTCAAAGGGCGAGATACCGATGGTTTTCAAGGCATCGATCTCTTCCGTGACCTTCATCGTCCCAATCTCGGCCGTATATGCTGACCCCGTGCGGCCGGCGATGATGATCGCCGTCATCATGGGACCGAACTCGCGGAACATGGTGAGCGTTACCAGCTCGACGATGAAGATGTTAGCGCCATAGCTTTGCAGTTGAAGTCCGCCTTGGTAAGCGATGACGATCCCAAGCAGAAAGGAGAGCAAGGCGACGATCGGGATCGCGCGCACGCCAGCACGCTCGACACAGCTGAAGAGCGCCCGCCAACGGATGCGTGAAGGTTTTCGGATGGTGCGTAGGAATGCGGCGCTCACCTCGCCGATAAACGTCAGCAAACGCAGGCTTTGATCGAGGCGCTCAATAGTCTCTTGTCCTAGCCGTCCGAGCATGCCCAAAGCTTTGGGGATAGGCGCATCGTCGACCGTTGTGGTGCGGGCTTCGATCAGCTCCAAAAGCGCGCGGAACTCCTCGCGCAGTCCCGTCAACTGCGCAGGCACGTCCTGCGCGGCATAGGTACGGAGCATCCGTTGCAGCAGCCAGGCCCCGTTGGTATCGAGCGCGGTGATCCCGCTTGCGTCGAGGATCACCGGCCTCGGCGTCCGCGCCGCGAAGCTTGTTTCCAAGAGCGCGAGATTGCGCATCGTCCAAGCACCAGTAAGCCGCAACTGTCCGGCTCGGAGGTCGATTTTCGCGTTCTCAGATTGCTCGGTCACGTCGTGCGCGGGCAGTTGCGATGAAGGTGTGACGGAGCATTCAGGGCATTGGCGACGACGGACTGTAAGCGGCGAAAATGCGAGCCCGACCAGCATACTCGATCAAATGTCCGGCACCTCCAGAACTGGTTGTACAACCTCATAATAGCGGAACTCGGCAATGGTTATATCCACCGGTACAATAGCGTCATCTCTTTGTCCGACATTGTCTCAGGCGCGGCTCTCTTGACAACAGGCGTCGGTCTGTGATCTAAAAACCCGCAAATCTTATTACGGCGAGTTGTCTGCGTCACGCACCGTCGGGTTCGATTTTCCCTACTCATTGGTGTAGGATATGGCCCCATCGGTGTCTCAGACAGGAATCAGCGCTATGGAACAAGCGTGTGCACGGACGTATATCCGCAACGAAATAGGCAGCGGCGATGCAACCGCCCACCGGCGCGGCTCCGATCGTGTTGTGGGCGCCGCGTGCGAGAGCGACGGTACAACGGTGCGGCGGGTTACATCGACCGCTACGAGATGCCGCTGTTCGCCGTCTCGATCGGCGTCTTTTTCCTAGGGTGCGTGGATGCCTGCTTAACGTTGCGTCTTCTAGCGGCAGGTGCGACCGAGGTCAATCCTCTGCTTGATGCCTTACTGCGCGCCGATGCCAGGCTGTTTTTAGTCGTGAAATTCGTGCTGACAGCGATCGGTTTAGCGCTTCTAGTACTGCACAAGAATTTCACTGTTTTCTACTGCCTCAACGGGCAAACAATCCTCCGGATCATTTTCGCGATCTACCTTGGCCTGGTCGGGTACGAAGCGGCGTTGTTGTCGTTAAGCGAAGCTTGAATGCAAACGGGCCGTGGGTCCACGGCCCGCCGGCCCAGTTAGTTTCTTGGCTGGGCGAATCATGTCAATATGTCGGCGCTATCGTCTGCTAATGTGACTTCCGCTAGCGCATCGCCTAAGGGCTCATGAATTCGGTTGGCACTTTGGGCCAGCGTAAATTGTGGCCAGCTCAACACGACCATGCTTCCGCTGGCCGCTATCACAAGGGGATTGTGGGTCATGGTTTAAAAGGCTCCTTTTCAGTTTTTTGGTAATGCCGATAGCGTCAAGAGGATAATTTTCTTCAGTCTGGTTGTTGTTTCCGAAGGGAAATTGCAGTGTCGAAGCATAGTTCCAGCGATGACACCCGGCTGTAAACTAATTCACCAAACCTTGCCGAAACCTTGCCGTAGTTCACTCTCGGATTGCTGTTCCACCCCGTACTTATTCGTCAGGCGTCCTTTAACATCGTGTCGGACGGGCTTCAATAATGTCGCGGAGCGGTTATTATTCGCGGTGCAGCATCGTATGCAGCATTAACGTTAACCAACGCAGTTTACTAACCCCTGACAAAGGATTTTTCTATGACGATCTAGACTGGAGTCAAACCGGGGGGGAAGCTCAGAGCGACGCTCCATCAGGTTGTTGACCTCCTTAATAAACAAGATCTCGTCAGTGAGCTCACCTCACGCCAGGCGACACCGCGTCACGAACTGTTGCAAAGTCTGTTGGTAAAGCAGCAACTGGCGGAAGTGCAGCGGCGGATCGCGCAGCTCCACCCCGCAGATCTCGCGTTTGTACTGGAAGGATTACCGCTGAACCGTCGCCACGTCGTGTGGGATCTCGTCCGTCCCGAGGCGCTGGGCGCCGTGCTCCTGGAACTTTCCGATGCGGTGCGGACGAGGCTCATCGCCGGCATGCAGGAGAATGAGATTCTTGGGGCTGTCGAGCACCTCGAATCGGAGGATATCGCCGATCTGGTCCCGAGCCTCTCTAAGGATACGGTTTCGGCGCTGTTCGATACGCTCGACCGCGAGGATCGTAGTGAGGTTCAGACTATGCTGGAGTTTCCGCCGGGCACGGTTAATTCGCTCATGGTTCTCGATGTCGTGACGGTGCGCGAAGTTGTAAACCTTGATGTCGTACTCCGCTACCTGCGGCGTCGCAGCGATCTGAGATCGGGATAAGCTTTATGAACGGGATCATCTGGGGCACGGTCGTGGGAGCATTCGCCTTGGTTTTCTATTCCAAGGTTTCGCTGGCGGTGCTCATGGCGGTGGCGGTGCTGCTCAACTTGGTGATCGCATCGCTCGCGGGTGTGTTTATACCGCTCGGCCTGCGATGGCTGGGTCGCGATCCGGTCTTGGGAAGTAGCGTAATGCTGACTGCGATTACCGATTCGATGGGATTCTTTATCTTCCTTGGGCTGGCAGCGGTATTTCTGATTTGATCCATGCGCTCCCCCGCGTAATTCACTCTGCGGTTGCGCTAAAGCGGCTGATCGCAAGGTTCTTCCTGCGTAAGATAGTATAAATCTCATTGAATGAAAAGGTATTTGGCATGCGTTATCGATCTCCCTCAATAGCAGCGATCGCGTTCGGAAATCTGGTAGCCGCGTTGTTATCCGGAATGCTGGGAATTCAGGTTGCGCTCGCGGCGCTGCCTTGGTTCGGGAGTGACCATCCAACCCTGGCGCCTATGCTGGAGCGGGTTACGCCCGCGGTCGTGAATATTGCTACCGAGGGTCGCGTTAAAATTCAGCAGAATCCGCTGTTCGAGGACCCGTTCTTTCGCTTCTTTTTCGGCGTTCCGAATCAACCTCTGGAACGCAAAACCCAAAGCCTCGGGTCCGGAGTCATCGTCGATGCGGGGCGCGGTTTAGTGATTACCAATGCCCACGTAATCGCTAATGCCGAGCAAATCACGGTCAAACTTCGCGATGGACGTACGATCGAAGCCAAGCGCATCGGCAGCGATACGGAGACCGATGTGGCCGTGATCCAGATCCCGTCCGAGCGGTTGACGGCGCTGCCCATGGCGGATTCGGATCAGTTAAAAGTCGGTGACTTCGTGGTCGCAATCGGTAATCCCTTTGGCCTCGGGCAAACCGTAACCTCCGGGATCGTAAGCGCCCTTGGGCGCAGCGGGCTCGGTATAGAAGGATACGAAGATTTTATCCAGACGGATGCCTCGATCAATCCGGGTAACTCCGGTGGCGCGTTGGTCGACCTCGATGGCCGTTTAACGGGGATCAATACGGCGATATTCTCCGGTAGCGGCGGAAGTATCGGCATCGGGTTCGCGATCCCGATCAATATGGCGCGGCAAGTGATGGAGCAACTGGTGGATCACGGCGAGGTCCGTCGCGGGCAATTGGGTGTCCAGCTCCAAGATCTGGATAGTTCACTAGCCGAGGCGTTCGGTCTGGACGATCAGCAAGGCGCCGTGATCGTGAGCGTAGTGGAAGATTCTCCTGCCGCGAAGGCCGGTTTGCAAGCAGGGGATATCGTGGCGGCCGTTAACGATAGGCATGTCATTAATGCGAGTAGCGTACGCAATAAAGTCGGGCTGCTCCGCGTGGGTGAAAAGGTGCGGCTCGATGTGCTACGCAAGGGTCTGTTCGGACGCAACGAGCGGGTTGAAATTACCGCGACGGTCACAAGCCAGAGCAAGACCCTCGCGAGTGGCGCCGCGCGTGAGAACCCGCGTTTAGACGGTGCTAAGTTCGGCGAGATCCCGAATGAAGCGTCCGCCTACGGTGAGGTGGAGGGCGTCATGGTGTACGAGGTAACACGGGGGAGTCGGGCGTGGCTTAGCGGTATTCGCGGAGGGGATATCATCTTATCCGTTAACCGCATTGCGGTGTCGAATGTCAACGAGTTCTACCAACTTGCAAATAAGCATAGAGGCGCGCTCCTGCTACACATCTTGCGTGGGGACAATGCGGCGTTTGTCGTCGTGCGGTAGTGTGTCTTCTGCTTAGTTCACCGCGGTCCAGCCGCCGTCCGGTCCTCCGCAGCCTTTTCCTGAAATTGTCCCCGGGCGACCATTGAGGTTTACTTTAGCGGGGCTCGTCTGGCCCGCCGGCGCTGCCGCCCCAGCCATCGTCTGCCATGAAGGTTGAGAGGGCAGGGGCGGCAGCGCGCGGATCAATCGATCACTTTATGTCCACGGCCGCGCATGCAATTCGAGTAGAAGCGCTTGTAGTCTCCCTCGGTGTTATAAGCGTTGTGCGCGCCACTGCCGATGCCGCCCGTCGCCGCGCCAATCGCCGCCCCTGTACCCGGGCTGCCAACGGCAGCGCCGATGGCGGCCCCCGCGGCCGCGCCGATCGCGCCTCCCAGCAAGGTGCCTTTTACGGTCTCGCCACCTGTACTGCCCGCCGCCTGCTGGGCGATCTGCTTGCATTCAACAGTATCCTGCGTGATACGTTCCGGATGGGGATCCGCGTAGGGATCAACAGTTGGCGCCCAGCCGGTTTGTGTTGCGCAGCCACTCAGTCCAATTGCCGCAATGAGAGTGCAGTTCTTGATCATGTGCATGGATGTTAACCCTCCGTTTCAGAGAAATAATAAGAGTATGCGGTGCCGCTCCGAACGAAATGATAGCGGCGATATGACCTTACGGCTTGAACAGGCGGCCGCCGGCTTGCGCCATACTCCCCGTGTAACCCTAACACCACACCTTGGACCGCACCGCGGGTTGAAGATTCTATGCCCAGGCGGGGGTGCTTGGGATAGTAGCCGTCCGGAAACCCGGAGTTTCCGGCGCTGAGAGCCTGCCGCCACCGCCTTGCGCCCAACTGACCCTGGCACAGCCCGAGGATGGGGCGCATTATCGAATGCAAGGACACATACCCCTGATCGCGCCAGATGAATTCCTCAAAGCCGACGAGGACCTCCTGGTGGTGACGCCATCGTTTTGCACTGTGTGAGGATGAGTGTTAAATTTCCGTGGTATTCTTCCATCCCGTACGGGAAAGCATGCCACGGGCATTAAATCGATGGATATAACCCGAGCGCTGCGCCGCCAAAGGTGATGACGGCAAGTGCAAAAGAGAGTTTCCTCTCGGCGCGGGCTCAGCATCTCTTCAAGCTGCTGGTGGAACGCTATATCGTCGACGGTCAGCCGATCGGATCGCGTACGCTGGCGCGCGATGCCGGCATGGAGTTGAGTCCAGCCACGATAAGAAACGTGATGGCGGATCTCGAGGATCTCGGCCTCGTCCGCTCACCCCACACCTCTGCGGGACGGGTGCCTACCACCCGCGGTTACCGGCTTTTTGTGGATTCGTTGCTGACTGTAAAAGAGGTTTCCGAACAAGACGTCAAGCGATTGCGCGCGGACCTGGGCACCGAGGACGACATCAATCGCCTGCTCGCGAAGACCTCCAATCTCTTGTCGGAAGTCACCCAGCTCGCGGGCGTGGTCATGGTCCCGCGCACCGAACACCGGGCGTTGCGGCACGTCGAGTTCTTAAAAATGTCCGATACTCGCGTCTTGGTGATACTCGTGATTAACCATAACGAGGTACACAACCGCGTGATTTGCACCGCGCGGACCTATTCGGAATCGGAATTGCAGCAAGCCTCGAACTACCTCAATCACGCGTTTGCCGGTGAAGAATTGGTAGACGTCCGAAATCAGCTTATCGGTGAGATGAGCAGCGCGCAACAAGAGATGAACCGGATGATGCAAGCCGCGGTGGAAATGGCTCAAAAAGTTTTTGAGACCCCGCATGACGACTACGTATGGGCCGGGCAAACCAATTTAATGGGAATCGACGCCTGGGCGGACATGGCAAAGCTGAGGCAACTATTCGAAGCCTTCAGTCAGAAGCGTGAAATACTACATCTGCTAGACCAGGGGTTAAACGCCCAAGGCGTGCAGATATTTATCGGCGACGAGTCCGGTTACGAGTTTCTGGATGATTGCAGCCTGGTCACTTCGACCTATTCCGCAGATGGAAGGGTGCTCGGTGTCCTAGGAATCATCGGCCCCACGCGCATGGCGTACGAGCGCGTCATACCTATCGTCGATATCACCGCCAAAGTTCTCGGTGTAGCCTTGAAATCCCTGAACTAATCCCAAGTTCATAGACAAGTTTGACGGAACGGAGTTTATAAGAAATATGCTCTCTGGGATTTCTGACCCCACCTTTCTAACAAAATAGCGAGGATGTTGCCGTGAGTGACCAAGAGGCGAATCAGAACGCCGTGCATCAACACGAAACGCGGGCGCAGCCGAACCCGGAACCCGGGCCGACAATAATCGAAGAGCCCGCCGCGCCGGGAGACGTGTTTTCCATGGACCCCGCCCCAAGCGTCGATGCATTGCAGATCGCGCTAGACGAAGCAGCGCGCAAGGCGGATCAGTATCGGGACGAGCTGTTGCGCGCCAAGGCGGAGATGGAAAATCTCATCAAGCGCTCGAATAGAGAGGTCGCCAACGCGTACAAATATGCGCTGGAGCGGTTTGTCGCGGCTCTACTTCCGGTCAAGGATAGCCTAGACTTGGGCCGGGCCGCTTCCAATCAATCCCCGGATGTCGCGGCGATCCGCGAAGGTCTGGACCTCACCGTCAAAATGTTGGACGCGACGCTTAGCAAGCATGGCATCAAGGCGATCGAGCCCCAAGGTGAACGCTTTAATCCAGAGTTACATCAAGCCATGACCATGCAAGAATCGAAAGATTCGGCGCCTGGAACCGTCCTCGAAGTGGTGCAAAAGGGTTATTCGCTCAACGATCGGCTGCTGCGGCCGGCGATGGTAATCGTCGCCAAAGCGCCCGAAGATCGCCCGATGCCCGCGACAGACTAGCCGGTGGCGCCGGGTTATGCCTTGAAAATCCTATCTTAGTCCCCATGTTGCCAACCAGCGCACGGGCTCTATTCGCATTCTAAATTCGTAACTTCTGGAGATTCGGGAAATGGGAAAGATCATCGGTATCGACCTCGGTACGACTAACTCCTGCGTGGCCATCCTGGAGGGCGGACCGCCGAAGGTTGTGGAGAATAGCGAGGGTGGCCGTACAACGCCGTCCGTCGTCGCGTTTACGACGGACAACGAAGTATTGGTCGGTCAATCAGCCAAGCGGCAAGCGGTGACGAACCCCCACAACACGCTTTTCGCGGTCAAGCGTCTGATTGGACGGCGCTTCACTGACGATGTCGTTAAACGCGATGTGAGCCTGGTGCCGTATAAGATTGTGCGCGCGGATAATGGCGACGCATGGGTCGAGGCGGGCGGGAAGAAAATGGCCCCGCCCGAGATCTCGGCGCGGGTCCTGATGAAAATGAAGAAGACCGCGGAAGACTACCTCGGCGAAGAGGTGAAGGAAGCCGTGATCACGGTGCCGGCGTATTTCAATGATTCGCAGCGGCAAGCCACCAAGGACGCGGGCCGGATCGCCGGGCTTGATGTCAAGCGCATTATCAACGAACCGACCGCCGCCGCCTTAGCCTATGGAATGGACAAGAAGCGCGGGGATGCCAAGATCGCGGTCTACGATCTCGGGGGTGGAACCTTCGACATATCGATCATCGAGATCTCCGAGGTCGATAGCGAGCATCAGTTCGAGGTTCTCTCGACCAACGGCGATACCTTCCTCGGGGGCGAGGACTTCGACCGGCGCATCATCGATTATGTTGCCGACGAGTTCAAAAAAGAACAAGGCGTGGATCTTCGTAACGACCCCTTGGCGCTGCAACGGCTGAAAGAGGCGGCGGAGAAAGCCAAGATCGAGTTGTCCTCAAGCCAACAGACCGACATCAACCTTCCTTATATCACGGCTGACGCCAGTGGCCCGAAGCATCTCAATCTAAAGCTGACGCGTGCCAAGCTCGAATCCTTGGTCGAGGACATCATCATGAGCACCCTCGATCCCTGCAAGACGGCGCTGAAAGATGCCGGTCTCGGTGCAGGGGACATCAACGAAGTGATCATGGTTGGGGGTCAGACCCGCATGCCCAAGGTCCAGGAGGTGGTCAAGGCCTTGTTTGGCCGCGAGCCGCGTAAAGACGTCAATCCGGATGAAGCCGTTGCGGTGGGCGCCGCGATCCAAGCAGGTGTGTTGGGCGGACAGGTCAAGGATGTGCTATTGCTCGATGTCACGCCGCTGTCGCTCGGGATCGAGACCCTGGGCGGCGTCAGGACGAAATTGATCGAGAAAAATACCACGATACCGACGAAGGCGGCGCAGGTGTTTTCGACCGCTGAGGATCATCAGACGGCGGTGACGGTCCACGTGTTGCAAGGCGAACGGGACATGGCGTCCGCCAACAAATCCCTGGGCCGGTTCGATCTGACCGATATCCCGCCGGCGCCGCGCGGGGTCCCGCAGATCGAAGTGACGTTCGATATTGACGCCAACGGCATTTTGAACGTGTCGGCCAAGGACAAGGCTACCGGGAAAAAGCAGTCGATCATCATCAAGGCTTCGAGCGGTCTAGCCGAAGGGGAGATCCAAAAAATGGTGAAGGATGCCGAGGCCCATCGTGAAGAGGATCGCCGTTTCCACGAGCTGGTCAACGCTCGGAACCATGCTGATACGCTTGTGCATGCGACCACCAAGTCGTTGCACGACCTCGGCGATAAGGTATCAGCGGAGGAGAAACAAGAGATCGAAGCAGCGCTCGATGAGGTGAAACAGGCATTGAAAGGCGATGACAAAGACGTCATCGAGGCCAAGGTACAGCGACTCTCCGATCTGGCTGGAAAGCTTGCCGAGCGGGCGTACAAGGAGGCCGGTGCCGAGCCGCAGCAGCCCCCGGAATCGGAAACTCCGGGCGGTAACGGCGCGGCCCGCGCGGACAACGTGGTGGATGCGGATTTTGAAGAGGTCAAGGAAGATCGCAAGTAACGGCCAGAGTGGGGTAGTTTAGGAGATTCCGCAAGCCGCGGCATCCATGCAGTTCCCGAGCCCTCTCCGCGCTAGCGCGAGGCAGGGCTTACCTTATTTAATAAACGAGCATGGCAAAACGCGACTACTACGAGGTCCTGTCAGTCCCGCGCAACGCGACGGAGTCGGATTTGAAAAAGGCATATCGCCGCCTGGCGATGAAACACCACCCTGATCGTAATCCCGGTGATCGAGCGGCGGAGGAGCAGTTCAAGGAGGCAAAGGAAGCCTACGAAATATTAACCGACGCGAGAAAGCGAGCGGCTTACGACCAGTTCGGGCATGCCGGAGTCGATCCTGCCGCGGCGGCGCCGGATGGATTCGGGGGCGCGGGTAGCTTCAGCGATATCTTCGACACCGTTTTCGGAGATATTTTCGGCGGGGGAGGCCGGAGTGGGGCGCGTGTCAACCGCGGCGCGGATCTCGTTTATGACCTGGAGATGAGTTTGGAGGATGCCGTAGCGGGCGCCACGACCGAGATCGAGGTCCCGACACTCGCTGTGTGCCGCACGTGTAATGGATCCGGCGCGCGTTCCGGCAGCGGAATGATCAACTGCTCTACCTGCGGAGGCCACGGCGCGGTGCGAATGCAACAAGGATTTTTCTCGGTTCAGCAGACCTGTCCGCGTTGCCGAGGCACCGGGAAAGTGATTCGAGACCCGTGTGGCTCCTGTCACGGACACGGGCGTATCAAGCAACATAAGACATTGGCGGTCAAAGTGCCCGCGGGCGTCGATACTGGGGATCGGATCCGTTTGTCAGGCGAAGGCGAAGCCGGGGAACACGACGGTCCGGCGGGTGATCTCTATGTCAACATCCACGTGAAGAAGCATCGTATATTTACGCGCGAGGGATCGGATCTTTATTGCGAAGTTCCGATCGGTTTTGTTACCGCGGCCTTGGGGGGGGATCTTGACGTACCTACGCTCAACGGCCGCGTGACGCTGAAGATCCCAGCGGAAACACAAACCGGTAAAGTATTTCGCCTCAAAGGGAAAGGGGTCAAAGCCGTGCGAGAGCGCGAGGTTGGCGATCTTCTCTGCCGGGTCGCGATTGAAACGCCGGTACATCTTAATTCGGACCAAAAAGATCTGTTGCGCGCTTTCGCGGGCACAATGAAAACCGGGCACCATAGCCCCCAGGAAAGCTCGTGGCTCGACGGGGTGAAGCGGTTTTTTGACGAGATGAAATTTTGAGCGCGGTTGCTCCGATCCGCGTGGCGGTGGCGGGTGCCGCGGGGCGCATGGGCCGGACCCTGATCGAGGCCTGCCGCGACGCGCCAGATATTGAGCTTTGCGCCGCGCTCGAATGCGCGGGATCGCCCGATCTAGGACAGGATGCGGGGATCGTGGCGCGGGGCCCGAGGCTCGGGATCCCGATCACCCCACACTTGGAGGAAGTCTTGAACGCATTCGATGTGCTTGTGGATTTCACCGTGCCCGGTGCGACGTCCCATCATCTCTCGCTCTGCCGCGCCGCCCGGCGGCGCATGGTGATTGGGACCACGGGCATCCCCGATGCCGGCTTGGCGGCGATTCAAGAGGCCGCTCACGACTGCGCCATCGTGTTTGCCTCCAACATGAGCGTGGGCGTGAATGTGTGTTTTAAGCTTTTAGAGACGGCCGCGCGCGCACTGGGACCGAACTATGATGTCGAGATCATCGAGGCGCACCACCGGCAGAAAGCCGATGCTCCCTCGGGCACCGCGCTCAAGATGGGCGAGATCGTGGCGCGAGGCTTGAATCGCGATCTTGCCCGATGCGCGGTCTACGATCGCCGTAGCGTCGCCGGGCCGCGTCGCGCAGAGGCCATCGGATTCGCGAGCATTCGTGCGAGCGATATCGTCGGTGAGCACACGGTGCTGTTTGCCGGCGCCGGGGAGCGCGTCGAGATCGTGCACAAGGCTAGCGACCGGGGCGTCTTCGCGCACGGCGCCTTGCGGGCGGCTCGGTGGATCGCACACCGTGAGCCTGGCCTATTCGACATGCAAGATGTCTTAGGTTTGCGGGCCGTCAATCCGCCCTAAACATTTATTTTATTTTTCCGCCCGCGTCCGAGCACGCGTTGAGATCGAGGGGCTATAGACATCACGCGTTGGAAACGCAAGGTTAATTCAATACAATACGACCCTTCCAACGGGAGTTACCGGAGGGGTGGCGCCCGCTTTTGGCATCCGGCGCGCGTCCACAAATGATAAACGAACCTGCCTTGCTAGCCCTTGAGGACGGATCACTGTTTCATGGCGAGTCCATTGGCGTGAGCGGCCGGACGGTGGGCGAGGTCGTGTTCAACACGGCCATTACCGGCTACCAAGAAATCCTCACCGACCCGTCCTATTATCAACAGATCGTCACGCTGACCTATCCCCACATCGGCAATGTGGGGGCGAATGCGAACGATGCCGAGTCGGTTCGGGTTTACGCCGCTGGGCTGGTGATCCGCGACTTGCCGCGAACGCGCAGCAACTGGCGCGCGGAGGTGTCGCTTCAGGATTATCTTGGGCAGAACCGCGTTGTAGCCATTGCCGCTATCGACACTCGCAGGCTCGTGCGCATCTTGCGTGACAAAGGTGCGCAAAATGGATGTATCGCGGCGGGGCACGGCATCGAAGCGCAAGCGGCAATCGTAGCCGCGAGATCGTTCCCCGGACTATGCGCCGGCGGCGGACCCGGCTCGGTATCAGGTCGTCGCCTATGATTACGGCGTCAAGCAAAACATACTGCGGCTGCTTACCGATCGCGGATGCCGAATCACGGTGGTACCGGCAAAGACCCCCGCGAGCCGGGTATTCAGCACGAAGCCCGACGGCGTTTTTCTTTCCAATGGTCCGGGCGATCCCGGGGCGTGTGATTACGCCATTCGCGCAATTCGCGAGATCGTGGATGCGGGCGTTCCGGTATTCGGGATCTGTCTCGGCCATCAATTGCTGGCATTAGCGTGTGGAGGCCGCACTGTGAAAATGAAATTCGGGCATCACGGCGCCAATCATCCGGTGCAAGATCTGACGACCGGCAAGGTCATGATCACCAGCCAAAACCACGGGTTTACCGTGGATCCCGAGCGCTTACCGCCGGCGTTGCGGATCACTCACCGATCCTTGTTCGACGGAACGATTCAAGGGATCCGGCATGCCTCTCAACCTGCCTTTGGCTTTCAGGGCCACCCGGAGGCGAGCCCCGGTCCCCATGACGTGCGGACGCTCATTGACCATTTTATTGATCTCATGGCTCAGCGTTAGCTTAAAGCACGTCGGAGATGACCTTGAGACCATCGTCACACCCTGCCTTGTGCGCGCAGGCGCAACCTAAGCCTCAATGCCGAAACGCACCGATCTTGAAAGCATTTTGATCATCGGCGCCGGCCCCATCGTGATCGGCCAGGCCTGTGAATTCGATTACTCGGGGACCCAGGCCTGCAAGGCGCTTCGGGCCGACGGCTATCGCGTCGTGTTGGTCAATTCCAACCCCGCCACCATCATGACCGATCCGGAGACGGCGGACGCAACCTATATCGAACCCGTACGCTGGCAGACGGTAGCGCGCGTCATCGAACGCGAGCGGCCGGACGCCTTGCTGCCGACCATGGGCGGTCAAACCGCCCTCAACTGCGCGCTCGATCTCGCGCGCGAAGGGGTGCTCGAAGCACTTGGCGTGGAGCTGATTGGAGCGTCCCGCGATGCGATCGATAAGGCCGAGGATCGCGAGCGCTTCCGCGAGGCAATGCACCGCGTAGGATTGAGAACACCCGGATCCGCGATCGCGCATAGTTTAGAAGAAGCCTTCCAGGTCCAAGCGAGCATTGGCTTTCCCGCGATCATCCGACCCTCGTTCACGCTCGGCGGCACGGGAGGTGGCATCGCGTTCAATCGCGAAGAATTGACCGAGATTTGCGAACGCGGCTTGGATTCCTCTCCGACCCACGAGATCCTGCTCGAGGAGTCGGTGCTCGGATGGAAAGAGTTTGAAATGGAGGTGGTCCGGGACCGGAAGGATAACTGCATCATCGTCTGCTCCATCGAGAATCTCGACCCGATGGGAATTCATACCGGCGATTCCATCACCGTCGCACCCGCGCAGACGCTCACCGACAAGGAATACCAGCGGATGCGGAACGCCGCGATCGCGGTGTTGCGCGAGATCGGTGTCGATACCGGCGGCTCCAACGTGCAGTTTGCCGTGAACCCGAAGGACGGTGCGATGGTCGTGATCGAGATGAACCCGCGGGTGTCGCGGTCCTCGGCTTTAGCCTCCAAGGCCACCGGATTTCCCATTGCAAAGGTGGCGGCGAAGCTCGCCGTCGGGTATACGCTCGATGAGTTGGCTAATGACATTACCGGCGGGGCCATACCCGCTTCGTTCGAGCCGGCCATCGATTATGTCGTGACCAAGATCCCGCGCTTTGCATTCGAGAAATTTCCGCAGGCCAATTGCCGCCTTACGACGCAGATGAAGTCGGTCGGGGAGGTGATGGCCATGGGAAGAAGCTTTCAGGAATCGTTGCAAAAGGCCATACGCGGGTTGGAAACCGGCCGCACCGGCTTCAACGAGTGCCTCGACCCCACTAGACCGGACGCGGAGGAGGTGCTGCGCTATGAGCTCTCGGTAGCGGGTTCCGACCGGCTCTGGTATATCGGGGATGCCTTCCGCACGGGACTAGAGATCGCCGATGTCCATGATCTCACTCGCATCGATCCGTGGTTTCTGGCGGAGATCGAGGACATCGTGCGGGAAGAGGGGATCGTACGTGAGCAAGGCCTCGCCGCGCTCGATGCGGCTCGGTTGCGAATTCTCAAGCGTAAGGGGTTCTCGGATGCCCGCCTGGCCGACCTCCTTGGCGCTCGCGAGGAGCAGATCCGTGCGCTCCGGGAGCGCCACGGCATCCGCCCCGTGTATAAGCGGGTCGATTCTTGCGCGGGCGAGTTTCGCGCCACCACGGCCTACATGTATTCGACCTATGACGAGGAGTGCGAGGCGCGACCCACCGATCGCGACAAGATC
>MUGK01000021.1:30085-33228 GCA_002007425.1 Chromatiales bacterium USCg_Taylor
ACAAGATCGTCATTTTGGGCGGTGGCCCCAATCGCATCGGGCAGGGGATTGAATTCGATTATTGCTGCGTGCAAGCGGCCTTAGCCCTACGCGAGATCGGATGCGAGACCATTATGGTAAACTGTAACCCCGAGACGGTATCGACCGATTACGATACCGCCGATCGCCTGTATTTCGAGCCGGTCACGTTGGAAGACGTGTTGGAGATCCTCGCGATCGAAAAGCCCAAGGGAGTGATCGTGCAGTACGGTGGGCAAACGCCGTTGCGACTTGCCAAAGCGCTGGCCCAGGCGGGCGCGCCGATCATCGGTACCTCGCCGGACTCAATCGATGTGGCGGAGGACCGCGAGCGTTTCCGGCAACTGTTGCTACGCCTCGATTTGCGGCAACCGCCGAACCGGACGGTTATCCGGACGCAAGACGCCCGGGCGAGCGCGAAGGAGATAGGTTATCCGCTGGTGGTGCGTCCATCCTACGTACTCGGCGGCCGCGCCATGGAGATCGTGTTCAACGAGGACGACCTCGAGGCCTACATGCAGCGTGCCGTGGAAGTCTCCAATGAATCTCCGGTGCTGCTCGATCGCTTCCTCGAACGCGCCATTGAGGTGGATGTGGACGCGGTCTGCGACGGCGCCGCGGTTCTCATCGGCGGGGTTATGGAACACATCGAGCAAGCAGGCGTGCATTCCGGGGATTCCGCTTGTTCGCTTCCGCCGCACAGTCTTTCAGAACATGTAAAAACACGGTTGCAGGAGCAAACCCGGCGGCTCGCACGCGCGCTCGGGGTCATTGGGCTCATCAACGTTCAATTTGCCATCCAAGGCAACGAGATCTACATTCTCGAAGTCAATCCCCGGGCCTCCCGCACGGTGCCGTTCGTCTCCAAAGCCACCGGCTTACCACTCGCGCGCATGGCGGCGCAATGCATGGCGGGCCGCAGTCTTGCCGCGCAAGGGATGAGCCGCGAGCGGGTGCCGAGTTATTATTCGGTTAAGGAGGCGGTATTTCCCTTCGTCAAGCTTCCGGGCGTCGATACCTTGCTCGGGCCGGAGATGAAATCCACGGGCGAGGTGATGGGGATCGGGCGGGATTTCGGCGAGGCGTTCGCGAAAGCGCAGCAAGCGGCCGGCATGGATTTACCGAAGCGCGGCCGGGTATTCATCAGCGTGCGCGATGGCGATAAGGAACAGGCGGTGGAGCTGGCGCGATATCTACGGCAGTTGGGCTTCGAAGTCGTCGCCACCCGGGGAACGGCGAAGGCGATCAACGCCGCGGGGGTGCTCTGCATGGTGGTCAATAAGGTGCTGGAAGGACAGCCGCATATCGTGGATATGATCAAGAACGATGCGATTGATTTGGTGGTGAATACTACCGAGGGGAAGCGGGCGATTGCCGATTCCGCGACGATCCGCACTTTGGCCTTGCAGCGCAAGGTCGCATACACGACGACGATGGCGGGCGCCCTGGCGATCCTCGAGGCCATCCGGCACGGAAACGTGGAGACCGTCAATAAGCTACAGGATCTACACCAGGAGTTTCCAGCGTGAGCAGACCACCGATCACCCGTACCGGGGAGCGCAAACTTAGGGAAGAATTGCAAAAGCTTAAGAATGACGCGCGCCCGCGCATTACCCAGGCGATCGCGGAAGCGCGCGCCCACGGCGATCTGAGTGAAAACGCCGAATACCACGCCGCGCGGGAACAGCAAGGTTTTATCGAGCGCCGGATCGCGGCGATCGAAACCAAGCTCTCACAGGCGCTGATCATCGATGTTGCGACACTCAACGCGCGTGGTAAGGTCGTCTTCGGGGCCACCGTCGAGATCATAAACGTGGCCACCGAGGAGGTCGTCACTTATCAGATCGTGGGCGAGGATGAAGCCGATATCAAGTTCGGTTTGATCTCGGTGGGATCGCCGATTGCGCGTGCCTTAATAAGCAAGGAGATCGGTGATACCGCGCTGGTTCAGGCCCCCGCCGGCGCCGTGGAGTATGAAATCCTGGATGTACGCTATGAAGCGTCTGGCTGCGAGTAGGCATTTGCCGAGCGCGGTGCCCGGTTGCCCTATCCGCCATGGCGAAAAGCAGTAGCAGCCACCGCTGGCTCAGGGAACACGAGACCGATCCCTACGTCAAACTCGCTAAAAGGAGCGGATTTCGGTCGCGGTCCGCGTTCAAGCTCATAGAGATCAATACGCGGGATCGATTATTGCGCCAAGGGATGAAGGTCATCGATCTCGGCGCCGCGCCCGGGGGATGGAGCCAAGTCTCCGCGGAAGCGGTCACCCCGATGGGCCGGGTTATCGCCGTCGACCTGTTACCCATGGATGCTATTCCCGGCGTGACCGTTGTCGAGGGTGATTTTTCCGCGGCGCATACCGTACAGCGGGTGATGGAAATCATTGGACGCTCCAAGGTTGACTTGATTTTGTCGGATCTCGCCCCCAACTTAAGCGGAATAAGGTCGATCGATCAGCCCCGGATCATGGCGCTTGGGGACGGAGTTTACCGCTTCGCGGAACAGGCGCTGAAACATGGAGGCGATCTCTTGATTAAGTTGTTCCACGGCGACGGTTTTGAGGTGTTCATTCAGTGCATGGGCAAGTCGTTCAAGAGCCTGTATGTCCGAAAACCGGGGGCTTCCCGCGACCGATCAAATGAGGTATACCTCGTGGGGCGCTCGTTTCGTCACTAGAGCCTGCGTTTCTGCGCAGCGAGCACGGCTCACAGATGAAGCGGTGTCCGTCGCCGCGCCGAGATGCCTTGATTTTTAACTACCGACTTCTTACCCTCTCAATACTGTAATGGACGGTTTAAGCTCGACGGAGCACCGAAGTGAATGATATGGCAAAGAACTTAGCCTTGTGGGTCGTGATAGCCCTGGTCTTGATGGTCGTGTTCAACAATTTCGGGCCTCGGCAAAGCGCGGGCGATCATGTGGACTACTCGCAATTTGTCGCCGACGTGAAAAGCGGGCGTGTGGATAAGGTACTCATCGAAGAGAGAACGATCTTCGGGAAGCTGGCGGACGGGAACGATTTCGTTACCTACAGTCCCGAGACGGACAATGCGCCGTTGATTGGGTTGTTATTGGATCATGGGGTGGAGATCGAGGCGCGGGCGCCGGAGAATCAGGGTGTTTTG
>MUGK01000201.1 GCA_002007425.1 Chromatiales bacterium USCg_Taylor
CTGGCGATCGTGGGTCGCAACGGCGCCGGCAAGACGACGCTGGCCAAGCTGCTGTGCCGGCTGTACGACCCGCAGGCCGGGGCGGTCGAGGTCGACGGCGTTGACCTTCGCGAGCTCGACCTGGACGGCTGGCGGCGCCGCGTCGCCGCGGTCTTCCAGGACTTCGTCCGCTACGAGCTGCCCCTGCGCGACAACGTCGCACCGACCGGCGCCCCGGACGAGGACATCCTCGCCGCTCTGCAGCAGGCCGGCGGCCTCGGGCTGGCCGACCTCGACACCGTCCTCGCTCGCGGCTACGACCGCGGCACCGACCTGTCAGGCGGCCAGTGGCAGCGCGTGGCACTGGCCCGGGCGCTGTGCGCGGTGCGGCTCGGTGCCGGCATGGTGATCCTCGACGAACCCACCGCGCAGCTCGACGTCCGCGGTGAGGCGGAGATCTTCGACCGCATCCTGAAGGCGACCAGCTCGTGCACCACGATCCTGGTGTCGCACCGCTTCTCGACGGTCCGCCACGCCGACCGGATCTGCGTGCTGGAGGCCGGGCGCGTCGTCGAGCTCGGCTCCCACGACGCGCTGATGGCCCGAGGCGGCCGCTACCACACCATGTTCGAGCTGCAGGCATCCCGCTTTGCTGAAGAAGAGCCCGATGGCGTCGCGCTCGCCTGACCTGCCGTCGACCCGCGTCGCCCTGTGGCGCTCGCTCAAGCTGGGCTACCGAGCCGAGCCGCTGCTGATCGTCATCGCGGGCGTGACGACCATCGCCGCCGCCGTGCCCGACGCACTGTTCGCGCTGGGCTTGAAGGTGCTGGCCGACGCGGTGGTCGCCGGCAACGACCGAACGCTGGTCGCGGCGGCGGTGGCGCTGGGCGCGCTGACCGCGGCCAGCTGGCTGCTGCGGCTGGTCAGCGAACGCGCCAATCGCCGCTTCGCCGACCGCGCGACCGTCGTCATCGAGTCCCACGTCGCGCGGCTGCAGGCGTCCGTGGCCAGCGTCGAGCACCACGAGCGACCCGACTACCTCGACCGCCTGTCCATCCTGCGCGACCAGGTGTTCACCCTCAACCACCTGTACGGCGCGCTGTTCGTGACCGCCGGGGCGGTGCTGCGTCTGGTCGTCACGATCCTGCTGCTGATGTCGCTGCACCCCGCCCTGCTGCTGCTGGGGTTGCTGGCCGTGCCAACCGTCGTGGTGTCGACCTGGCGAGCCGGCGCCGAGCGCCTCGCCGAGGAACGCGGCGCCGCGCAGGCGCGCCTGGCGCGGCACCTGTTCACTCTTGCGACCACGGCGCCACCCGGCAAGGAGCTGCGCGTCTCCGGAGTCGGCCCTCGCCTCATCCACGAACGCGGCGCAGCCTGGCGGCGGTGGTACGACACCGTCGTCGCCGCGCGGTGGGTCTCGGCATGGTGGCAGACGGGGTCGTGGGCGTTGTTCGGCGGCGCCTACGTCGGTGCCGTGATCTTTGTCGCCGCCGCCATTGACGGCAGCCCTGGCGACGTGCTCCTGGTGCTCGCCGCCGGCAGCCGGCTATCGCAGTACGTCGGCCAGACGGTGCAGGAGGCCAACTTCTTGCGCGGCTTCTGGCTCGACGCCTCCCGGCGGCTGGCCTGGCTGGAGGACTACGCCGCCGCCCACCACAAGCGCGCTGACCTGCCGGTTCCTACGCGGCTGATCGACGGCATCCGGCTGGAGGGCGTGTCGTTCCGCTACCCAGGCACCGAACGGCTGGTCCTCGACGACGTCAACCTGTCGCTACCCGCCGGCGCGGTTGTCGCCGTGGTCGGCGAGAACGGCGCCGGCAAGTCGACGCTGGTCAAACTGCTGTGCCGGTTCTACGAACCCAGTGGCGGTCGCATTCTCGTCGACGGCGCGGACTTGTCGCACATGCCGGTCGAGCAGTGGCGCGAGCGCACCGCCGGCGCCTTCCAGGACTTCTTCCGCTTCGAGCTGCCAACGCAGCATTCGGTGGGGCTGGGCGACCTCCAGCGGCTGGAACAGCGGCCCGCCGTCGAGGTCGCCGTCGCCCGCGCCGGCGCCGGCGACGTCATCGACCGGCTTCCCCTCGGCCTGGACACCCAGCTGGGACCGACGTGGCCCGACGGGGTTGAGGTGTCGTTCGGGCAGTGGCAGAAGCTGGCGCTCGCGCGCGGGTTCATGCGTGACGAGCCGTTGCTGCTCGTGCTCGACGAGCCCACCGCGGCCCTGGACGCCGAAACCGAGCACGCGCTGTTCGAGCGCTACGCCGACGCGGCCCGAAACCGGGAGGGCGCCGCGGCGGGTCGCGTCACGATCCTGGTCTCGCACCGCTTCTCGACCGTGCGCATGGCCGACCTCATCGTCGTCCTCGACGGCGCTCGCGTCGCCGAGTACGGCACCCACGACGACCTGGTGGCCCGCGGCGGCCAGTACGCCGAGCTGTACGGGATCCAGGCCGCCGGCTACCGCTGATTGCCGGACGAGATGAGCCTCGCTGAGTGGTGTCGATCACCTCGGGCGTTGTTCGGCAATGCGGGTTGGCCCATGGGAGACTCTGGTCATGGAATCAGGCCCTGTGTCACCCGTTGCCCGCGTCCGACCGCCCGAGGACGGCTCGGAGCGGGACACCTTGACCGGGCTGCTCGACTATTTGCGCGCCACGGTGGTCAACAAGGTCGCTGGGTTGTCCGACGAGCAGGCCTTCAGCGCCCCGGTGCCACCCTCGACGCTCACCCCGGCCGGTGTGGTCAAGCACCTCACCGGCGTCGAGCGCTTCTGGTTCAGCATCGACTTCGCCGGCGCAGACCTGCCCTGGCCGTGGAGCGAGTCAGACCCGCACGGCAACTTCCCCTTGGCCGAGGGCGAGACGATGGCCGAGCTGGTGGGCGCCTACCTCGAGGAGTGCCAGCGTTCGCGTAGCGCCATCGACGGCGCCGACCTGACCAGCCGAGCGCGATCCGAGGACATGCACTTCACCTTGCGGTACGCGATGGTCCACATGATCGAGGAGACCGCACGCCACTGTGGGCACCTGGACCTGCTGCGCGAGCGCATCGACGGCCAGACGGGCGAATGACGGGCTGGGCCACAGGAGGGGTTCGAGGCCTCGTCAGCACCCATCCTGATCCGCGGCCCCTGTGACGCGTGAGGCTTCGTTAAGGCATTGTTCATCACTGCGACACACCCTGTTGACTGGCAGTGTTCAATAGGCTACAGAACGGGTATCCTGCTCCAGCCCTCGGCCGCCTCTCAGGCCCCCCTGCTCTCCCGGATGTGATGCCGTGACGCCGACGACTGCAACGCTGCGTACGTTGGCGGTGGCCCTGGTCATCGCACTCCTGCCGAGCGCCTCGGTGGCCGCCGCCACTGACGACGATCCCGCGTACGTGCCGTGGCCCGATCTCCTGCCCGGCCTGACGACGGAGTATGACCCCACCAGCGCCAACCTCTGCACCGCCGGGCACGTGCGCTGCGTGGATGCCGTGATCCGCGAGATGCGCTCGCGTTTGAAGCCGTTGGCTCGGTCCTGCGACCACGATGCCGTCTTCGCCCTGGTCTATCTGCGCACCACCGAGGAGTACCGGCGCACGATCGAAGACCCGGACTTCTTCGT
>MUGK01000202.1 GCA_002007425.1 Chromatiales bacterium USCg_Taylor
CACCAATAAGCGTAGTTGAAGAGATCAACCCCATGGAGGTAGACGGTTGAGGCGCACCACTCGCGTGGGTCGAAGGAGACTACCACCCATCGATCTATGCCATAGGAATGCCCCCTTGGGTTGCGCGTTGGATGTGGAGTGCGCCCAGGGACAAAACGATAGGCAGGGAATGGAAGCGAGGAGTAGCGTCGGGGCAGCGGCTCGGGCGGCGAAGGCTCTGCGTCCGACAGTGGAGATGCCATCACGTAGGGGGCACGGTCTATTCTCCGTTTCATGCAGGGCCGCCTATGAAAGCGCTCTGTCATACACTTCCGTTATATTGGGGTGGCGTTATTGGATGCAATACCTCTCTGCAGGAGGATCGCCCCAATAGTCGCTCAAGAGTTGGCCACAAGGTGTGTTGCCAGGCCGGGTGCCAGGCGCATGAGCCAGGGGAGATACCTTACCTGGCCGACGAAAACCTCGTCGCGACCGCGCTCGATCGCGCGTAGCGTCGCATCCACCACCGCCGCCGGGCTCATCTTGCGCCCGGGCATATTGGCGGTCAGCGGGGTATCGACGAACGGAGGTAAGGTTTCAACTACACGGATCCCGCAACCATCGAGCTGATAGCGAAGAGCGCGGGTAAAGGCGCGTAGACCGGCCTTGGTGGCCGAGTAGACAGGGGCGCGACGAGCAGGCAGCAATGCATAGCCCGAGGTGACCATCAGTATCAACGGTTCGCGACCCTCCCGGAGCAAAGGTAAAAACCGACGCGTGAGGAGGATCGGGGCCGTTAGGTTCGTCTCTATCTCGTGCGCGATGGTCGCATCGTCAACCCCATCGTCACGGAAGTTCACCTGCGTCATGACCCCGGCGTTGTTCACCAGCATATCGAGCCGACCGCACTCGTTTGCGATGTGATCGCGCAAAGCATCGACCTCCCGAGCGCAGGCGATATCGCAACGCCAGGCATCGATCCCCGGGTGTGCCGCACGCAATTCGCCCAAGGTGCGCGCATTGCGGCCACAAGTGAACACCCGCGCGCCGGCTTCAACGAAGCGATCGACAAACGCCCGACCGATGCCGGAGTTGCCGCCGGTGATGAGAACGATGCGATCACGGTAATTCATCGCTGCATCCCTCGAACCCGAAGCCCGCAAGAGGACTCGCTCCAACGCTTTGAGAGTAAAGGAACCCATTTCGGATAATTTGACCATAACGACATCGGCGCTGGGAAGCGATATTCTTGCGCCTGCAATGTTGACGAGTCAGGCTGAGAAGTGACTCCATATTGAGGATTGCCACGAAGCGCTGCCGCCGGGTTATGGTGCCGCTGCTCGTGGCAGCGATCACAGCAGTGGAAGTAGGCGCTATGGACTCCATCGAGAAGAGTGAATCTGAGGTGGAAAGGAGCGTCTGTGGTTTCCTACGCGAGCCCTTCGCCTTCTGGTCGTTTCAGCTGAGGGCTGGAGCGCCCGATGCGAAGCGCATGCGCACAATACCCAGGATCGAGCGCTTGTCCTTCACAACCCGCGATGGCCGAAGCTTAGGCGGTTACAAGCTGCGCGCGGTGGCGCCTTGGGGCTACCTCTTGGTCGCCCAGGGGAATGCCATGCTGGCGGACCAAATCATCGGTGACTTGCAATTCTTCCGGGATTTTGGCTTGGACGTTTACATTTATGATTACCGTGGCTATGGACTATCGGAGGGCAAGAGCCGACTCAAGGCGCTCATTTCTGATTACCAAGAGATCATTAGGGCATTGAATGCCCAGGATTACCGCCGTCGCTTTTTGTATGGCATTTCGATGGGCGGCATTATCCTCTTAGATGCAGTTGGAATCACCGATGAATATGACGCCGCGGTCATCGATTCTTCCCCAAGCCGGATCTCCTCTCTAGGGTGCCCGGAGGAATACGATCCGATCAACCACTTACCCACCGATGCCTCAGGGATAAAGATCGTGATCGGCCTGCGCGATCGAGTGGTCCCCGCCGCAGAGATAGAAGAGATGGCGAGGGAAGCACAAATCCGTGGGGCAGCGGTGTCGAAACATCCTGAGTTCGCCCATCCGTTCCAAGATTTCAGCTTTGAGACGCACCGCCGCCGGTTTCACGAGGTGGCGGATTTTCTCACACGATGGCGGCCCTGAAGACAGGGTTACCGCTATTCGTCGTCATCGCCGTCGGTGTTGCTTGTGCGGCAGCGGTTAAGAACGATGCTTATTTATTTCACCAAGACGGACCGACGACCCCGGTCTATTTGGTCAGCGACCATTGGCATGCCGGTCTTGTGATCAAGATCTCCGACATCCCGGGCGACCTGGTGCCGGAAAGTCACGATTTTCCCGAGGCCGACTACCTAGAGTTTGGCTGGGGCGATTGGGATTTTTATCAGGCGCCGAGATTTAACTTGGGCTATGCGATCAAAGCCCTGTTATCTCCGACCAAGAGCGTATTGCATGTCGTTGGTTTCAGCGGACCGGTAGTAAATTATGCACCCTATCGGGAGATCATCCGATTCCGTCCTTCGTCGCGCAATTTTGAGCGCTTGGCGGGCTATATCGATGAGAGTTTTGCGAGACTGGGCACGGGAGCCGCGGTGCCATTAGGCCGAGGGCTTTATGGCAACAGCCGGTTCTACCCGGCGCGAGGGAAATTTCATCTGTTCAACACGTGTAATACCTGGGCAGCCCGTGCCCTAGGGGCTGCGGGTTATTCGATATCGCCCGCCGTCACGGTGGATACGCTGGTGTCAGAGGCGCGCCAGTTCGGCGAGGCAATTCAAGCGGGGCGCTGAGGCGTCCTGCAAACGGGTGGAAACCGTGGCGAATACTCGGGCACGTGCTTAAGGCGCGATCTCCGCGTCTATGATAGTCGTCGATGAGCAGAGTCGTCTTACCCGAGAGGATAAGACGACTCTCTCTGCGCTCATGAGGTTCGAATAAAATAAACTGGGTATGCACTTTACTCCCCCTGCCCCCAGATGTAGTGTATCGTCATGGCAGACGACGGTGCACCTCGTGTAGGGATCGGTTACCCGCGAACGTTTGAAGAGTTCGAGGCTTGGTTTGGCAGTGAGAATACGTGCTCCGACTACATTAGCAGGCTTCGCTGGCCCGAGGGCTTCCAATGCCCGTGCTGCGGGAAGGTAGCGAAGCCGTGGATGAAAAACCGTGGTCTGTTGCAATGTCCTCAGTGTCGAGGGCAAACGTCCGTCACGGCGGGCACACTGTTTCATGACACGCATAAACCACTTCGGACGTGGTTTCTCGCGATGTGGTTTATCACGAGTCAAAAGCAGGGTACCAGCGCGTTGGGACTGCAACGAATTCTCGGGTTGGGAAGTTACCGCACAGCATGGAGCTGGCTGCATAAATTGCGGCGTGCGATGGTCCGGCCCCAGAGAGACAGACTCAACGGTGTGCCCAAGTGTATTGTCCACGGCGCCGGCGGCACGCTCATCCAGCACCTGAAGGAATTAGCGCTGCATACGG
>MUGK01000203.1 GCA_002007425.1 Chromatiales bacterium USCg_Taylor
CATGGTGCTAAGATCGCATATTCATGATCAATTGGCGATCCCCCTGCAAACAATTTTTTCACAGCCTCTGAGGGTATCAGGTTCGCGTGTCATCACCTCGATCAGTGTTGTGGTTGCCGGATCGAAACCCGCCGCGACGACCTTAAATACGACATCGCGCTCGGTGAATATTCCCAGGGGTCGAGGTTAATGACCGAAAAGGGCTACACCCGATATGGTTGGGTATAGGCGCTGACAGCAAGAAAAGGCCATGAAACGACCGGCTGGCGACGATGTATTCACCACCACTCAGAGCTTGTGAATTAATCTACTGCGCATCCCGATCGCTACGTCGCGTGCTCGCTCGCTCCGCGGCTCCTTGCGCTCGGGCTTGCTCGATACGATTTATTCACAAGCTCTCCGCGTAGGCAGTTGTGATCGCCGCCTCGTTCTACCATCGATCCGGGAGTCTTCTCTTGATGGTGATATGTTTACCCTTGATCTCCACGTAACCGCCGATGGTTAAATCCTTCATCACGCGAGCGACCATCTCGCGCGCGCAACCGACCATGCTTGCCAGGTCCTGCTGAGTCATGCGTTGTTCGATCACCCACTGGCCGTCTCGCTCCGTCGCCAGGCTCATGAGTGAGCGGGCGATTCTGCCGTAGACATCGAGCAAGGCGATGTCTCGCACTCGTTCCGTCAGTGACCTGACCCGCTGCACCAAGGCCTGCATAAGCTTGATCGAGATCTCAGGATGCTTAGACAGACAATTCAAGAAGGCCGGTTTCGACACCACCGCGAGCGTGGACACCTCCACCGTCGCCACCGAGGCCGAACGGGGTGCGCCATCGAACAATCCGAGCTCTCCGAAGCACTCCCAGGGCCCAAGAAAAATCAAGGTTACTTCTTTACCGCTTTGCTCGCTGGTGTAAACGCGCACCAGACCGCTTTCCACGATATACAGATGGTGGCTCGGTTCCCCTTCGGTAATGAGCACGGTCTTACTCTTATAGCGCTTAGTGGCGCCGCACTTCGTAAGGAGCTCCAAGTCGGCTTGGATCAGCTTAGGAAACCAGGTGGAATCGCTTGCCATAACTCGTAAATTCCCCGCGGCGAATCGAGGCTAGCCTTTTGTTGATATTATTGCCCTAACCTAGTGGGTTTCAGGGTATTAATACAGAACTACTATACTATATGCGTGGCGTTCTAGGAACCCGTGGCGTATGCCGCTGACCGAAACACCCCCAGCCCTCCGTCCGCCGGCCCCGGCACGGCCATTACAGACCGGCCGGCAACCGCTGCCGTTCGGACCCCTCATTGCCGGGATCGTTACCGCGCTCCTGGGCATCTTAGCGACCGTCGCACCCTGGATTGCCGGCACGCAGACCGATCTTGAAAGCGCGGCGGGTTTAAAGATCCTTTACGCCCTGCGCGGGATTCGCGAACCCCCTCGGGAGGTCGTCATCGTGTTGATCGATCAGACGACCCTCGACGAACCCGACTTTCCCGACGTTCTCGGTGAATGGTCGCGGGCATTACACGCGCAACTCCTGCGGCGGCTGGAAGCAGCCCGGCCGGGAGTTGTTGGCTTTGATTTTCATTTCAACAAGGCGCGCGATGTGCGCGGGGACCACGAGTTTGCGCAGGCGATTAAGGACGCAGGGAACGTAGTACTGATCGAATACCTCATCCCAGCGCGGTCGCGCGCGCTTTTGCCCGGCTCTATCGAGATCACCGAACGCCGATCTCGGCTCCCCATCCCGCCTCTCGCGGACGCCGCGGCGATGGTCGTACCCTTCCTGCTACCCGACGGACGCGATCTCGATCAGTTGCTGCTCCGGGATCCCACGGGCGAAAACTTGCCGACCTTTCCCTTGGCTGCCTTGCTCGTTTATTCCAAATCGCACCTGGATACGCTGGCGGCCTTGGTGCGGACAACGCGCGCCTCTTCGCCCGAGATCTCCGGACAGCCCGTGGAGGTCAGCCGCCTCGCGACGTTGGCTGAGCAGTTGTACACTCGGTTCGCCCGCGATCCCAAGCTAGCCGACGAACTGAATGACGAGGTAACTAGCAGGGCTGACTTCGATCAAGAGTCCCGCGCCGTGCTCTTGGCGCTTATCGGCGCGTTGCGCACGCTGGATCCGCGCCACATCGACTATTACGGTCCGCCGGGCACCGTTACCACCCTCCCCTATCAATGCATCATACAGGGGGGTTGCGACGCGTTCCCCGCGGGACGCTTCTCGAGCCTGCGCCGGAAGGCTGTCTTCGTCGGTTTTTCCGACCTGCGGCACGGCAGCGTGATGGATCGGTTTCCCACCGTCTACGGAAATTTCAGCGGCGTCGAGATCGCCGCCACCGCTTTCGCCAACCTATTGGAGCGGCGTAGCCTCCGCCCCTTGCCGGTGCTGTGGCATCTGTGCATCGTGGCTCTGTGGGCGGCACTCCTAGGGCGTTTGGCCACAACAGCCTCGACCGGATTCGCCATGTGCGGGATCCTCTCGCTGAGCGCCGCATACAGCAGCGCGGCTTACCTCGCCTTTGCCCACTCTGGCCTGTGGCTGCCGCTCGCGGTTCCGATCGCTATTCAAACACCGCTGGCCGCGGCCATCGCACTCCTGCGCGGGTATCTGGAGGAGCGGCGCGAGCGCGCGCGCAACGAGCACGAGCTGGCCCGGCTCGAAGACGGCTTGCGCGTTCACCTCCCGCGTCAGGTCGTGGAAAGCATCGCGAGGAATACTCCCGAAATCCTCTCAAGCGGCCAGATCATGTATGGCGTCTGCATCCATTCGGACGCCGGCCAGTTCACTCTCTTGTCGGAGACCATGAAGGCGGTGCCGTTGCGCACCCTGCTGAACGGCTATTACGAACCGCTCTTCGATGCGGTTAAAAAGCATGAGGGTTGGGTATCCGATGTGATTGGCGATGCCATGCTGGCGGTGTGGCCGACCGCGGCGCCCGAACCCAAAGCCAAGCGCGCCGCATGCGATGCCGCCCTGGAAATCATCCGTGCCATCGCCCCCGCCAATCCGCAATGCCTGCCGACGCGGGTCGGCATCCATTGCGGCGAGCTCGTGCTCGGCAACGTCGGTGCACGCGGAAGATTCGAGTACCGCGCCGTCGGGGAAGTCGTGAACAAGACCGAACGTATCGAGCGGCTGAACAAGCGCTTGGGGACCCGCATTCTTGCCTCTTACGATGTGACCTCGGGGATCGAAGGCCTCCTCACCCGCGAGATCGGCTCCTTCTATCTTCCCGGAACGAGCCGCGCGGTGGCCCTGTGTGAGATTATCGATCCCAAGATTTCAACCCTGGGATCGACCGAGCATAAGCATCGGTGCTTCAACGCGGCGCTAACGGCGTTCAAGCTTCAGGATTTCGACCAGGCGCGGCAGATCTTCGAGACTTTGCTGAAGGAATTCGGAGACGATGGGCCGGCGCGGTTTTATATCGATC
>MUGK01000204.1:0-5232 GCA_002007425.1 Chromatiales bacterium USCg_Taylor
ATACCGCTCGGATGCGAAATCTACCTCAACGCCTCGACCGACGGTCATATCTGTGTCTGAACTACCGTCAAATGACAATTGATTCACAGCCTCTCAGCCGGCCTTGACTTATGCGAGCGGGCGACGTGTAGGGGTGCGCGACGGTGTCCTTCGCATCGAGGATATGCACTACTTCGATACCGCGGACGCACAGCGCATCCGCGATCAGCGCCCGGTGGCAGCGCCACCACCAGTACTCGCTCGATGCGCACCTCCGGATCCCCCGGCCAGTAGACCATGCCGCTCTTCAGCTTCAGCGGCACCGAAATGTCGATCCAACCGTCACCCATCTCGCCCCTCGTCTGCTAACTCCCTACGTGTTTCTTAGCGCGTTCGGCCCCTGAGGCGGTGGGATTTGTCATACCCGGGTCTTCCCGGAACCCGAAACCCCGCCTATACTGCCTAGCGTGGCCTTTGGCCGGAATCAGATGCCAGACGAAACTTCTTTCCAAATGCAAAGAAGTCACGGTGAAAGAGTCTACGCTTTTTCGGAGACTGTGCTCCGAGAAAATGGCCCCTATCGGGGCAGTACACATCGACAAAATTTTGTCGATGTTGTTTTTGTAAGCGCCTATCCGCCGCGTCCAGACGCGGTGATACCCGCCCTGGCCCTCGGCGCCCGTTACCTCGCCCCATGGGATGCTGAGCGAGGCGATCATCGCCTCGGATACGTCTTACATCCTCGTGCGCGAGGAGAAGCCGGTGGTTTGGATGATAGAGGCGCCCCCCGTCGCCGCGAGAGTAAGAATTTTAAAAGCCCTCTTCCCTCAGGAGCGAAGATACGACTAGACCGGTAGGCTGTCAAACGTGCGCGGTGTCGGGCCGGAATCAGTGAATTATCGGGCGGCGGGCGACTGGGTTCGCCAAGTACCGGGGCATTATGCGGAGTGCAGGCCAAGGGGGATTGTCGGCTCAGAGGTTGTGAAGAAATTTATTGTCGGTGCCAGAAAGGCGAGAGGCTGCGGTCTTTGCTTGGAAATGACTACAGTATATGATTTGCAGTCATTTTCGTCCTTTTTCGTTATTTTCACGCCTGGCGCCCCTTTCAGGTCACCAGATTCGGCACGCTGGACGTACCTGTCCCTATGCCGACCAATCCGACGCCAGCGCAAGCCTGCGCATCAGGTTTGTGCAACGCGGAAGTACCTAAGGGATGAGGCCGATTCTTGTGATATGCTTTTGCTAAGATTCATCGTGCTTTGTTTGCTGCTGGCGACCACCGCGGTTTCAGCGTTGGCGGCATCTCCGGAAGCCGCCGCACCGCCTCCGGAAAAGAAGATCGAGTTCGTCGAGTACGATCTCGCGAGCGGGCTTCACGTTATCCTGCATCAGAATCACTCTGCGCCCGTGATCGCGACGTACGTGCTCTACCATGTCGGCAGCAAGGATGAGCGGCCGGATCGTACCGGCTTCGCGCATTTCTTCGAGCATCTGATGTTCGAAGGCTCGGAGAACATTCCGCGCGGTCGCGTCGATAAGTTGATCTCGGGCGCGGGTGGGAATCTGAACGCTTCGACCTCTTTCGATTTCACCGATTACCATTTCAATCTTCCATCCAACCAGCTCGCGCTCTGGATCGAGTCGGAGCGGATGCTGCACACGAAGGTGGATGAGACCGGCGTGAAGACGCAGCGCCAGGTAGTGAAGGAAGAGCGGCGGCGTGAAGTCGAGAATCGCCCGTATGGGACGTTCTTTGAAAATTTCGCGGCGATGGTCTTCGTGATTGGGAACCGCGAAAGCTGCCGGCCATCCCGCCGCCTCGATCAAACATCGAAGGAGTCAGCATTCACCTCGTCGATGCGGCAAAAGGGATTCCGCGAAGCAACCCGGATACTCCCGAGGTTACCGTTGTGAACTCCGTCCTGGGCGGCGGTTTTTCCGGAAGACTTTTTCAGAACCTGCGCGAGCGGCATGGCTTCACTTACGGCTCGTCTTCCTTCTTCGACCAGAAGAAGCTGGGCGGCGTATTCTCCGCCACGGCGGAGGGTCAGTCGAGATCATCGCCGCCGCTGTCTTGTTCGCGCTCGGCGCGCTCACGCAGGCACGCTTGTTGGAGCGGCCCGACCGGCCAGTGCTCCAGCCGCCCGAGCGGTAGAGCGGGATGCTCATTCAACATCAAAACTCATGAACACCTTCCTTGAAGAACTGGCAGGCGGGCTCCCCGACTGGACGCAGTTTGAACGGGTGATCATTCGGTTGCTCGTGGCGATGCTCCTGGTGCGATCATCGGCTTTCAGCGGGAGCGCGCGGGCAAACCGGCGGGTTTGCGCACGCATATGTTGGTGGGTATGGGCAGCGCGCTTTTCGTGCTCGGGGGCTCGGCGGCGGGGATGTCGATGAGTGATTTGTCGCGGGTAATCCAGGGTCTCGCGACCGGCATTGGTTTTATCGGAGCGGGCGCCATTCTCAAGCTGCGCGAAGAGCGCGAGATCGAGGGACTAACGATCGCGGCAGGCATCTGGATGACCGCGGCCGCCGGCGTCGCCGCCGGGCTGGGCCGGATCGGACTGGCGTTTTTGAGCGTGAT
Organism: Chromatiales bacterium USCg_Taylor; assembly: GCA_002007425.1. GTDB lineage: Bacteria > Pseudomonadota > Gammaproteobacteria > JACCXJ01 > JACCXJ01 > USCg-Taylor. The sequence goes on from MUGK01000204.1 coordinate 2,567, forward strand.
CCTAACCTGGATCGTGCTCGCGATGATTGGTCGAATCGAGCGAGCCATTGCGGTGAAGGAGCCGCGATGAAGATCGAAGATTACGGCCTCATCGGCGACACGCAGACCGTCGCGCTCGTCGGGCGCAACGGTTCAATCGACTGGCTCTGCGTCCCGCGGTTCGACTCCGCCGCCTGCTTCGCCGCGCTGCTCGGCGGCGAGGAGCACGGCTGCTGGCAGATCGCGCCGGCCGAGGATCTGGTCGCCACGCGGCGCGCTTATCGCAAGAGGACGCTCGTTTTGGAGACGGAGTTCGAAACCGCAAACGGCTGCGTTCGGCTGACCGACTGCATGCCGCCGCGACAGCGCGATGCGGATCTGGTGCGCGTGGTGCGGGGCGTGCGCGGTCGCGTGAAAATGAAGATGCGACTGATCGTGCGTTTCGATTACGGCTCGATCGTGCCGTGGCTGCGGCGTGTGGACGATCGGCTCGAGGCGGTCGGCGGGCCGGATGCGTTGAGCTTTTGGTCCGGAGTCGAGACGCACGGAGAAGGGTTAACGACTGTCGCCGAGTTCGAGGTGATCGAAGGGCGGACGATTCCGTTCGAATTGGTCTGGCATCCTTCCCACGAACCGCCGGAGAAACGGGGCGATGCCATGGGTCAGATCGAGCAAACCGCGCAGTGGTGGAACGAATGGAGTTCACAGGCGAAGTGCGAAGGCGAGTGGGGCGAGGCGATCCAGCGCTCGCTCATTACTTTAAAGGCGCTCACCTACGCGCCGACGGGCGGCATTGTCGCCGCGCCGACGACCTCGCTGCCCGAGCAGATCGGCGGCGTGCGCAATGGGATTACCGTTTCTGCTGGCTGCGCGACGCGACCTTCACCCTCTACGCGCTGATGCAAGGGGGGCACACCGACGAGGCCTGTGCGTGGCGCGACTGGCTGTTGCGCGCCGTGGCCGGAGATCCCAGCAAGCTGCAAATTATGTATGGCGCCGCGGGCGAGCGGCGGCTCGATGAGTACGAGCTTCCGTGGCTGCCTGGCTACGAAAATTCAGCGCCGGTGCGCATCGGCAACGCGGCTTCCAGCCAGTTCCAGCTCGATGTTTATGGCGAGCTGATCGACTCGATGCATAAGGCACGCTGCGCGGGGATCGAGTCGGACCCGAACGCGTGGAAGCTGCAACGCGCCGTCATGGAATTCCTCGAAACCGCGTGGCACGAGCCGGATGAAGGCATCTGGGAAGTGCGCGGCGCGCGCCGCCATTTCACGCATTCGAAGCTGATGGCGTGGGTCGCTTTCGATCGAGCGGTCAAAGCGGTGGAAAAATTTGACTGCGAAGGGCCGGTGGAGCGCTGGCGCTCGAATCGCGACGCGCTGCTGTTGGAAATCTGCGCGCGCGGGTTTAACCGCGAGAAGAACGCATTCGTGCAAGAGTATGACGGCGAGGCACTCGACGCGAGCCTGCTCATGGTGCCGCTCGTGGGTTTTCTTCCTCCGGACGACGAGCGCGTGCGCGGCACCGTCGCGGCGATCGAGCGGGAGCTGCTCATTGATGGCTTCGTGCTGCGCTACCGCTCCGAGGAGGTGTCGCACGTCGATGGGCTGCCACCGGGGGAAGGAGCATTTCTGTTGTGCACTTTCTGGTTGGCTGACAATTACGCGCTCGCCGGCCGTTTCGAGGAAGCCCGCGCTCTCTTCGAGCGGCTGCTCGCGATTCGCAACGATCTCGGACTTCTCGCTGAGCAGTACGACCCTCGCGCTGGCCGCATGCTCGGCAATTTCCCGCAAGCTTTCTCGCACGTCGGACTGGTAAATACGGCGCGAAACCTTTCGCGTGAAGGCGGTCCGGCCCAGCAGCGGCCAGAGCGCGAACAGGATCTGCCTCGATGATGCGGGATGCGGGGTGCGTACGGCTCGGCCTTTTTGTCGTTCAGCACAGCAGTTGCTTGCTGGCATTCTTTTTGGTGCAGCCCGCGACTGTGGCGATTCGCCGAATCCGGAGGTGCGGGTCTGGCCGCTAGCAAAGCCCCATCGCTATTCGCGGCGGAAGCGCACGACTTTGCCACCTGTGCGTTCAACGTCAGCCTCGTAATTGTTTTTATCAGTTCGTGCCACCGATCGATCTGCGTAGGTGTATCCCAGCCCGGTTGCGTCCCTGCTGTCAGCTCGACGAGCACCAGAGTCGTCGAACTCCCGATCAGAGTTCCATCCGACGCCGGGTAGTCGGTTGGGATCGTCTACGAGGAGACCTTGACGCTCTCGCGGCGCAGAGAACCACGGGCGCGACATGAAGGCTTGTAGCTTACTCCGGAGTCACTGTCACGAACTTGGTGCCGGCCGCGTTTGTGACACGCAGGAGCTGCCGCTTCTTGCCCGCGGATCTGATGGCGGCGACGGCCTCCTCAGCGGAGGCGACCGGCTTGCCGTTGACATCGCGGATGATGTCACCCGGTTGCAGTCCCGCGCGAGCGGCTGGACTGTCGGGTCGGACCTCCGCGATCACGGCGCCCCTGAGGTTTGGATCAACGCCCAAAGAACGTGCCAGCGGCTCAGTGAGCGTTTGTAGCGAGATCCCGATGGTGGCCCCCTCCGGGCCGCCGCGGGTCTCGGGAGCAGGCAGCTGGGCCAGTTTCATTTCGACCGTGCCGGTCTTGCCGTCGCGCCGATATTCAACGATCACTT
>MUGK01000204.1:5278-6732 GCA_002007425.1 Chromatiales bacterium USCg_Taylor
GTCCCCTGGTTTGAGACCGGCCTCGGCGGCAGGCCCTCCCGGCGTGACCTCGGAGACGACGACTCCTTTGTCGGGCAGGGTTCGCCCGATCTCGCCGCGCTGCTCGGGTGGGATGTCTTCGAGGTTGCCGATCATTACCCCCATGTAGGGATAACGGACACGCCCTTCTTTCACGATCGTCTGGGCCACCTCGGACACCTGCTTGACCGGAATGGCGAAGCCGTAGCTGCCTCCCGGGCCCACGTTGATCACGCTGTTGATCCCGACGACCTCCCCCCGGAGGTTGACCAGGGGGCCGCCGGAATTGCCCGGGTTGATGAGCGCGTCGGTCTGGACGTAGCGGCGGACGCGTTCACCGGAGAGCTGAATGCGCCCTCCCGTACGTCCGAGCCCGCTGACGATCCCAGCAGTAACCGTCTGTGTGAGTCCCAGGGGACTCCCCACCGCGATCACCCATTGGCCTACCCGAAGCTCGTCCGAGTTCCCGAGCCGCGCGACGGTGAGCGTTTCGGGTTTCTTCTCGAATCGCACGACGGCGACGTCGGTGTAGGGATCGCTACCTACCACCTTGCCCGCGTATTTCTGGCCGTCGCTGAACGCGATCATCACCCGGCTCGCGCCACGTACGACATGGCTATTCGTAACGATGTGCCCATCGGCATCGATTACCACGCCCGAGCCAGTCCCGCGTTCGGGACCGGGAGGGGGCAGCATTCCGTCGCCAAACCCGAAATCGAAGAACCTCTCGAAAAAGTCCTCCATCCCTGGCGGGGGTGCAGGTCCCCGCGGCTGCGGCGCCTGCGCCATCTCGCCCCGCGCCCGCTTCATCTCGACGTCGAGTCGCACGACACTGGGCCGAATTGCCTTGGCGGCATTCGCGAACGCATCGGACAAGATCTCTGCCACCCGTGGTGGCTCTGTCTTCGGAGTCACGTCCGCGGTTGTGCGCCATGTCGAAGGCGCGGCCCTGGCCACCGCCGGGTTGGACGAGTCACTCGGGCTAGCGGCTGCCCGTTCGCGCGCTGCGAGATCGCTTCCCGTGTCGCATGCCGTCAGCACCGCTGCGACACCCATCACAACTAGATACGGAGCTCTCATCGTTCTCATGCTCACAATGCTGGGTCCGACGCCAGCCGCGTCAACCACCGGTTGTTCGGTCCCAAAGCGGTAAAGCGGGCGGGCAGGTGATTCGTCACCGACAATGCGTTCATTTCCTCACTCATCGGGAAAGTGCGGTCGGACCCGCTGTTGACTTTAGCTATCCTCCTGTCGTTCAGTCCGGCGATATCCCTGTCACCTGAAGGACATGGCTCCTCCGCTTGGATTGTCCTTGCGTCCCTCCCATGAGTCAAGTTCCAGTCTCTTCCAATGCTAGATGAGCCTGAAGGTGGGGCTTATTTCTAACACAAGATGAGCCTGAACTAGGAGCGGGTAGCTGTTCATGATGGGAGGAT
>MUGK01000205.1 GCA_002007425.1 Chromatiales bacterium USCg_Taylor
TCAATCAGTGAGATCATCCGACATCATGCAGGTTCCCTTACCGTGTTTTTATCTAACTGGCTGATAATACAGTCATATTTGTGGGGATACCTCAGGGCCGGATGCGGTTTGCGATGAGTCGTCGTGTCGCCGCTCACGATACAGCGCGCGCGCGTCGAGAGATCGAGGGCATCGAGTAAGCGATGGGTTAACCAGCCCGGTTTGTTGGTGACCACTCCCCACGGGAGTCCGGCGGTTTCAACGAAGGACAGCACCTCCTCCATGCCCGGGAACAAAAGTGTTTGTTCAGCCACGCGCTCACCGTATAGTGCCAGAAACCGCGTGCGCAAGCGTTGGAATTCCTCGCTTTGTAAATCGATGCGATCAAAGGCCAAGCCGAGCAGGGCGGGGGTGCCGCCAGAAACCTTCGGCCGGATGGCGTCGAGCGGCAGCCTGGCTAAACCTGCTTCCGCGCGCAGTCTGTTAAGGGCCACGGCGAGATCGGGCGCCGTATCGGCCAAGGTGCCGTCGAGGTCGAAGAAAACCGCCTGCATGGGCGGACCGCTCATGGAGCAAGCGCGCAGGCGATATAGTTGACAGCGAGGTCATCGGTGATCGTAACTTCCCGCGTCAGGGGGTTGTACGCGAATCCTTTGAGATCGGCGAGCGTTAACGCATGCCGTCTCGCCCAGCGAGCCAGCTCCGAGGGGCGGATAAAGCGAGCGTACTGGTGGGTTCCCCTCGGCAGCAATCCCATTAGATATTCGGCGCCTATCACCGCCATGAGATAAGCACGGGCGGTGCGGTTGATCGTGGAGAAAAAGACCGGGCCGCTCGGTTTGATAAGGCGCGCGCAGGCTTGAATCACATTTTCCGGCTGCGGCACGTGCTCTAGCAGCTCCAAGCAGGTGACGACATCGTATTCCCCGGCGTGCACGCGGGCGAATTCTTCCGGCGTCGCGGCGGCGTACTCAACCACAACCTGGCTCTTGAGCCCGTGCATTGTCGCGACTTCAATCGCCGCTTCGCTCGCGTCGATCGCGCTAACCTCCGCCCCCAGCCTGGCCATGGCCTCCGACAGGATGCCGCCTCCGCAACCCACATCCAAGACCTTTTTCCCGGCGAGGGGCGCGCGTTCGTTGATGTAGTGCAAGCGCGTGGGGTTAATATCATGCAGCGTGCGAAGATCGCCATTGGGGTCCCACCATCGAGACGCCAACGATTCGAACCTTCCCAGTTCCCGCGGATCGATGTTTCGTTCGAGCATTAAAACTAAAGCGATGCTTTGCCCGCGCCTTCGCTCATGCTTAGGCCCGGTTGCGTATCATCCAGATGGGGTGCCGAGTCTTTCGCGTGGCGCGCATCGGCCACATCGATGAGCACCACGGTCACGTTGTCGAGAGCACCCCTGTCCAGCGTGAGGTCGACCAAGCTTTGGGCAGCGCTGCTAGTAGAACCTATGCTAAGTAGGTGGGCTATCTCTTCGTGGGTCACGTGTCGATAGAGGCCATCCGAGCACAATAGAAAACGATCGCCGGCTTGGGCCTCGATCGTGTCGCGATCGAGATCCAATTCTTCATGGATCCCCACGGCGCGAGTCACGATATTCGACAAGGGATGGTTTGCGGCTTGATCACGGGCAATCAGACCCAGCTTCACGTACAGTTCGATCTGCGAATGGTCGGCGCTCAACTGCTTGAGCGCGCCATCGCGTAATAGATACGCGCGGCTATCGCCCGCCCACAGAATCGCGCAACCCGGTCCGAGCGCCAGGAGCGCCACCACCGTGCTGCCCGTGATGCGATGTTTCTCGGCGCCCATCGCGATGAGCTCTTGATTGACTTGTTGCAGACAGTCGCACACGCGGTCCACGAAAACTCCGAGCGCGGGTGCGGGAGACACCCCGCCGAGGGCGGCGACGATCGACCTGCTCGCCTGGTCTCCCGCCGCGTGTCCGCCCATGCCGTCCGCGACCGCCCATAGGCCGGCATGCGGCTTATCGAGATAGGCGTCTTCGTTGATCTTGCGCACTTTCCCGATGTGGGAGCACGCGCTCGAAGTCCAAGCGAGTTCCGTGGACACAGTGGAATCAGTACCTTAGAACCAACAAACCCATTGTCCCGTGATAGCAACTTAATGGCGCTTAATTAAATCAATTTTACTTCGCGGGCGGGGTATGAACCCCGCCCTTGACCAAAGGGGAGAGTTGCACTACTCCCCTTTGGAAACCCCAATGCTAAAGTGCCCGCCGTAACGGCGGGGTATTCAGAATAAACTAAGCTGCCCTCTTGTTTCGAAATGAACCATGTGATCGGTGGGCTCGCCAAAAGAGCGCCCAAGCCTCAGTTGCCCCGAACTACAAAGCGGCGATTCCTCGTGCCGGATAAACAGCTCCTCGCCGGCGCTAGTCTTGATAAACGTTCCGTTGGTGCTGTAGTCGATCGCGTAAAACTTGCCGCGCCGAAACTCGATGCGCAAGTGCTGCCTCGACACCATCTTATCCTCGAGGGTCAGATCGCAAGCAGTGCTTCGGCCTATGATCACGAACGGAAGTTGGCCGTTTAGTTTGAGCTCGCAGTCCTGGTGGCGTAATAAGAGCGAAACCTCGGTGCCGGTCGTGGCAAGGATGTCGGCCGGGATGTCGTTCGGACTATGGGTCATCTCATCCTCTTTCCAGATCACTTCGAAGACATCGACGGGATCGCGTAGCCCTTTGATCGATACCCGATCGACCATGCGCGTCAGCGAGCGCTTGAGCGGGGTGAGCTGCGTCACCGTACGGCGCGTGGTGAGGGTCTGTTTCGACTTGGCCATAGCGACCATGCGTGCGGCGGTGTTAACGGCACGCCCGAAGATATCGCTACCGTCACGAATCACCGGCCCGTAATGCATTCCGATCCGCAATGCGCTATCGAGCGTAAGACCTTCGTTAAGGATCACGTTCTTGGCTTCAAAGGAGAGGTGCATCGCGCCGGCGGCGGTCATCGCCGCATCGGGCTTCGGATAGGTGCAGAGGATCTCGTCGCCGATGGTCTTGATCGCGCTACCCTGGTACTGCGCCGCGATCGCCGACAGTAGATCGAGGTATTCGGCGATTTTTATACGCGCCTCTGTGTCCCCAAGCAAGCGATACAGCTCGGCGCTGCCGCTGATATCGGCGAACATGACGGTGAGAAAAGCTTTCGCGGGCCTCATAGGAACCCGCCACGTAAGCTCAATGTGCTGAAACCATCCACGGCGGGTCTAGGATAACAAATCTCGCCGGATTTTGTCGCGACACAGTCTCTTCCAATGCTAGATGAGCCTGAAGGTGGGGCTTATTTCTAACACAAGATGAGCCTGAACTAGGAGCGGGTAGCTGTTCATGATGGGAGGAT
>MUGK01000206.1 GCA_002007425.1 Chromatiales bacterium USCg_Taylor
GATCGCCATCAACCGAGATTTATGCAACGCTAGGGTCTATTCCCCGCGGTCTTGCCGAGGGGACCTTAGCGATGGGGTTTCCAAAGGGGAGAGGCGCAGCTCTCCCCTTTGGTCGCCCCACGGGGTTGCATACCCCGTGGTGGGCGAAATCTATACTGACTATTGAGTTGACTGACTACGGGTCCTCCTGCCTGTCTATGGGATTGACGCCGCTTCCCGCACGCTGCGCCTCCCGCGGTTTTTCCGATCCTTGGCTCTGAATAGGCACGAACGAGCGTACATTCACGGTGCGCTCCGGTAAAGGCGTTTCGATGTGGTGAGCGCGCAATTTATCGTGGATGGCGAGGCGTAGCTCATGGTCGACTAATGCACGTTGCGCCAACTCTCTGACGAATACCCGTGCTTCGATATTGATAGCACCCTCCGCAAAGCCGACGATCACTACGGCCGGATCCGGGTTCGGCATGCTCAAGGGGTGGGCCCGCACGGCATCGAAGATCACCCGGTGCGCGAGTGCGAGATCGGCCCGGTAATCGATGCTCACGGGAATGACGACACGCGTGGTCGTATCGGACAGCGTCCAGTTTATGACCTCACCGGTGATGAGGGTCTTGTTGGGAACGATCAGCTCGCGCTTATCCGCATCGGTAATGGTCGTCGCCCGGATGCGGATGCGGGTGACGGTGCCCGTGATATCTTTGACCGTCACGACATCACCCATGCGGACCGGTCGCTCGAACAACAGGATCAAACCCGATACGAAGTTGCCGAAGATCTCCTGCAGGCCGAAACCGAGCCCCACGCTGAGCGCCGCGACCAACCACTGGACCTGCGACCACTGGCCGCCGATCGTATTGAACACCACGATCACGCCGACGATGGCGATCACGTAGCGGGCAATCTGGGTGATAGCATAACGGCTGCCGGGTTCGATAGACAGCCGCCGCAGCAAGGCGACCTCGAGCACTCCGGGGACATTACGTACGGCGACCCCAACGATGATGGCAAGCACCACAGCCAGCGCCAGATCCGCCAAGGTGATCAGTTCCATTCGGTCTTGCCCGTCCGTCACCACCGCATATTGCCAGACTGTTACCGTATCCAGTATACGAAGTGCCGGGAGCACCTCGGCCCAGATAAGCCAGAGTCCCACGATCGCGGATAGGACGATCAGCGTCCGCAGCAAATGACGGGTCTGCCGGTCGATGGTCGGTATGTCGATCTCGGGAACATCGAGCTGCTCCGGGACGCCCTCGCCGGCGGCGCCGGCCCCGGCCTTCGCTGCCTCGGCCGCCCGAGCGGCTGTGCGTTGCTCTTGGGCCTTGATCAAGGCGTGCTTGCGGTTTTCGACCGTCAACCAGCGGATAGCGAGGTCGTGGGCAATGACCGCACCGGCGATGAGCCAGACGGTAGCGACTAGCTGGCTTTCGAGTTGCAGCGCAGTGTAGTAATAGCCGGCGGCGGCCAATCCCACCAGCACGAGCGGCAAGCCGATGGCTATGGGATACCATAGGACACGCAGCCGCGCGAGCCATCGATGCGGGTGTTCCTTCAGATGGGCTTCGAGCGCGCCTCCCTCGGGCCGCAACAGGCGCTGGAGGAACACGGCGAAGGCGAAAAGGCTGATGATGAACGCGACCCGGCCCAGGCTGTCCCGGTAGGTTTCCTCGGCCTCCCAGCCGGCCATCGACGTCACGAAGACGGCGGGTAGGACGATCAGCATCAACCACGGCAGGTGCCGGCGGAATAGCCTGAGCGGCTGTTCCTGCCAGCCGAGGTGCAGCTCCGCAATCCCTTTGGGACGGCACAAAAGATAAAACGTATGGAACAAAAATAGCGACACCGCGAGCCGCTGGAATGCCGTGCCCAGCGCCCGCGTGAACTCCGGGCCCGCGGCCATCCCCTCTAGGTTCCAGCCGAGGAAGTAGAGAAGCAGCGGCCAGGGGGCGGCCACCAGCAGGGTGAGTCCCAGCGCCTGCACGGTGAGGATGAAACGGTCGGAATAGGGCCTGCTCACTTGCTCGGCGATTACCCCGAGCGTGAGGCGCGCGCGCCGGCGGACCAAAAACAGCGCGCCGAACAGGAGCACTGCGAAGGCCACCCAGAAGGGCGTCCGCAGCGCCGGCGCGATTAGTGTCTCGCTGGACTCGGCCCAACTAAGCGGAGACAGCATCCAACCGGTTGCGAGCGCCAGGTCCCGGAGGATGGCCAGACCCACGGGACGCGCGCTCGGGATCCACACCAACCGTTCGTCCAGAAACAGCGCGTATTGTTGCTCCTGATTGAGCAGCTGCTTCTGCAGCACGTCCAGATCGCCGAGGGCCCGCAGGTAATCCGTGTAGGTATCCGCCAGCCGGCTCAGCAATTCTCGCTGATCTTTCACGAGCCCGCGGAGATCCGCCCGGATCATCTTCTGCTCTTCGAGTGGCAGGCCGCCAGTGTTTCCTTCGCGCATGAGCCGATCGAGCGCCCGGTTAAGCACTCGCAAGGAGCGACGGCGCTCGTCGATTCGCAATTGAGCTAGGCCCACTTCCCCGATGATCTCCTGGCGTTCCTGGGCGTCCTCGCGGTACCAGCGAAGTTCCCGCAGTTTTCTGCGGCTCTCGCGCAGCACTTGGCCGAGCGCCTGGCTCAGCCCCGCAATATCGAGCTTCTGTTTGACGCTCTGGAAGTCTTGCTCAAGCTGATCGAGTTGCTTACTCGTGCGCTCGCGCTCAGCTGTGGTCGTGCTCAGGTTCTTGACGATCGAAGCCAGCTCGCGGCTGAATTCGGCGTTTTTTTCGGCGAGATCGCGAATGGCAGGATGTTTACCCGCAGCCTCCCGTTGCGCTCGTTCCGCCGCGATTTGAGCTTCTTCGGCCTCGCTTTGCCGGCGCGAGGCAATGAGTTGCTCTAACTGGTGGACCTCCGTCTGCGCTCGCGCAACCTGTTCGGTTACCTGATCCCGCCGTGCCCTGAGCAGTTCGATCCGGATATCGTGGCTCAGTAACTCCTGTTCGAGCCTGTGGATCTCGCTGCTGCGGGCTTGCTGATGGGCTTGCAGCGTCATTCGGCGGGCTTCGATCACCAGCGGAGACTCTTGCGGCCCGGCGCGGGCCGGGAAATCCTTTTCTAACGATGCGAGATCTTCTTTCGCCGCTGCGATCTCATCCTGGATCTCCTCCGAGGTCCGGCCTTGGCTTTCCTGTATCTCTGTTTCCAGATCGCCTCGCACAAACTGGAGTCCTGCCAACTCAGCCCGGGCCATAAGCAGGCGCCGTTCGATCTCCGGTAGGGGCGTGTCCGTTGGCGGTGAGGCCGCGGTCCCCACGTCTTCGGGTTGTTCCAATGCCCGGTCGAGCTTTTCAATCTCGGAGGCCGCATGCCTCTCGGCAGCCTCAAGGTGCGCTTGCGCCTGGCGGTAGATCTCAAGCAGCCGTTTTTTAAGCGGTTCCTCCAAACCCTCGCGCGCCTCGATGTCTTGGATCCTGGACCGCACTGTTCCCCGGGTGGTGCGGTCCGCGGCTGTGGCTTGGGTCGGTGGCGATTGGGCAGCAGCCTCCGGGAGGCCGATGCCGATCCATATCCACGCTATAAGGAGCAAGCGCAATCTCATGGTCAAGTGCATTGGTAGGCTACCCATCACGATCCGGTTTTGTTTGCTATTGCGCCGACCGTCACTGTGTGGCGCCCAGTCATTGACTCGGCATTTTACTCCCTCTCGGGAGGTGGCCGCACCCTGTGCACAGCGAGATAGTGCCGGTTGACCATTGTTTAAATTTGCTATAGCAGTAGTCGGTTGCTCACTCGGGCAAAGCGCCTGCCTTTTTCAATGCTGAACAGTCAGACTGAGAGAAGCTCATACCGAGAGGTATCATGATGCCCCGCCGTTGGCTTACGGTGGTGGTCGCGGGGCGCTTGCCGGAATAAGGACAATACGACAGAGCTGAGAGCGACGCGCGGGGATGCTCCTATACAAAACTACAGCTCAGCCACGTGTCGTCGGAGGCGCGTCGGCACGTGGATTAGATCATGATCCCCGTGGTGGACACGCTCATGCTGCGAGCGAGCACTGACTGTATGCGTGTCGCTAAACGGCTTATTAAAACACGACGCTGGCGGCGTCGAAGACCGGCTCATCGACGCAGACGCGCTTCATCGCCGGGCCGTTCGCTGTGTTGATGCGAACGTTACAGCCTGCGCACCCGCCGACGGCGCAGGCCATGTACTCCTCGAGCGATACCTGACAAGGAAGCTGATACTCGCGGACCAGC
>MUGK01000207.1 GCA_002007425.1 Chromatiales bacterium USCg_Taylor
GGACGGTCGCGGCAAAAGGAATCACTCGCCGCGAGACCGAGGGTGCGAGAGTGACTTGGATGTCCTGTCGCACATACCGAGGGCCGCGGCGCAAACGACAACCATTTTTGATACTTGTTCAGAGGTTCCTTAAGCGCGACGACCAAGGCAGTGCTGAATAATAATATTGACCTGGCTCTTCAAGAGTTAGAAGTGGCATGTGACTTTATGGGCAACACCTGTCCTTAACAATTTGAGCGGCCTGTAGCTCTTTTAGGACCCAAGATACAGAGGTCTTTATCAGCGGGGACCATTTCAAACTCCCCGCTGATTTCTATTATCGGGGCCGAGGTTTGCTACAAATGGCCCCCAAGCCCGGCGGGATTTCTTGCACTACACCGCTTGCGGAAGCGGCAGCAAGCGTATATATGGACTCCACCCGGTTTGCAAGGTGAGGATCGAGGATGGTGTGTAGATGAGCAAGCTGCGCAAGGTGTTGCCGCGCTTGCTGATCCTCAACAGCCGTTGCTTACCCCCGCTGGAGTGCTCGCGTGGGGTCACGACTCGCCGCCATTGGCAAACTGCCGGGCATCGCCCACGGCGCCGACCATCGCGGTGGGCGTCAGGGCGCCCAAGCCCGGCAGTGCATCGAGCTTGCGGCTAAATTCATCCGCGGCACAGACCCGTTCTACCCGTGCATCATAACTGGCAATCCATTGACCCTGGCCCCTTTAACTCCTTTAACTCGATGGCGCAACGCGATCACCCATGCTCGGCCCATTTCCGAAATCGATACCTGGCGCTTAGAAAACAACAGGTCTCCAGTAAAGAGGTTGCCTGCCGCTACCGAGACCACTTCATGAGCGGAGGAGCAAGATGACCCGGTCGAAAGCAAAAACCACCGGTCCCGACCGGCCGGCACCCGTGGCGAGAACGCGATCCCGTCGGCCGGAGCGCGCGGTTACCGCGCCCGGGGCCGACGCCCGCGCAACGAACCACTCCGATGAGGCATCGATTGGGCTGAGCCACCGCCTCGATCACCTGCTCGCCTCGAGCCCGACAACCATCTACGCAAACGAGGCAGCCGGAGACTGTCGCTGCACTTACGTCAGCGCAAACCTGTGTGCGCTGACCGGCTATGAACCTCGGCACATGCGGGCCGATCCCCGATTCTGGTTCGAGCGGGTGCACCCCGAGGACCGCGCCCGGGTGCTGGGCCACTGTTCGGATCCCGCAAAATTACACGATGGCGTGCTCCTCTACCGCTTCCGCCGCGCCGATGACACCTATATCTGGATCCACGACCGCCGCCGGTTGATCTACGATGCCACAGGGCAAGCCGTCGAGCTCGTAGGCGCCTGGACCGATGTCAGCAACCATAAGGCGCTCGAGCAAGAACTGATCCGGGCCCGGGATGAGGCGCGCCAAGCGACCCAGGCCAAGAGCGAATTCCTCGCCAATGTGAGCCACGAGATCCGCACCCCGATGAACGGGCTGATCGGGATGCTGGAGGTGCTGAAGCAGACCCCGCTAAGCGCCGAGCAGGACGGTTTCGTCGAGACCGCTGCGCATTCCGCCGAGATCCTGCTCGCCATCCTCAACGACATCTTGGATTTCTCCAAAATCGAGGCGGGCAAGATGGAGATCGAGACCGTGGCTATGGACCTCCGTGAGGTGGCGGAAGAGGTGTGCGCGAGCTTTGCCAAGCGCGCCCACGACAAGGGGCTCGAGCTGCTTTGCTTCCTCCCGGTTGACTTACCCTGTGCCGTCGAGGGTGATCCGACGCGCCTGCGGCAGATCCTCACGAATCTGCTAAGCAATGCGATCAAGTTTACCGAGCAAGGTGAAATCACGCTGCGCGCCTGCCGGATAGGCGATACCGACGAGCGCGTGCAGCTCAGGTTCGAGGTCCAGGACACCGGTATCGGCATGTCCCCCGAAGGCAAAGCTAAGCTGTTTCAACCCTTCGTACAAGCCGATGGCTCTACGACTCGGCGCTTCGGCGGCACCGGCTTAGGACTCTCAATTTGCAAGAATCTCGCCGCGCTCATGGGAAGCGAGATCGAGGTAAAGACGACCGAGGGCCGGGGCTCAACGTTTTGGCTCATCCTCAATCTGGCGAAGCGTCCAGTGACTCCATGCGCGCCCACGGTGCACGACGGTCTGCCGGGGGCACGCGTTTTGATCGTTGATGATAACGCCACCAATCGCCAGATCCTAGAGCATTACGTGAGTGCCTGGCGGATGAAGCCCACGAGTTGCGCGAGCGCGGCAAAGGCCCTCGCCCTGCTGCGAGAATCGCGAGACGGGTCTTCGGTGTTCGACTTCATGCTCCTCGATACGCAGATGCCGGAGATGGACGGGCTCATGCTTTCGGCTGCGATGAATCAGGATCCCATTCTGCGCCAGATCCCACGAGTCCTCTTAAGCTCGACACGCCAGATCACGTAGAGCGAGCGGAGACAGGCGGGGATCGCCGCGAGCCTCGTCAAGCCGGTACGCGCTTCGGAGTTGTTCGATGCCTTGATCCGGGTCCGCCAAGGCGACGCTCGCGCCGACGTATCCTCCCGCGGTGCTGCACGGCCGCTGCCAGCGAGCTTTGCGGGCCACCGTGTCTTGCTCGTCGAGGACAACGAGGTCAACCAAACCGTTGGGCGAGTGATGCTCGGGAGATTGGGGCTCGAGGTCAGCCTTGCCAACAACGGTCGCGAGGCGCTCGCGGCGATCGACCAGGCGTGCTATGACCTTGTGTTCATGGACTGCCAGATGCCAGAGATGGACGGGTATGAAGCGACGCGCTCGTTGCGGGAGAAGGAGCGCGCGGCGGGAAGCCCAAGGCTACCCGTGGTCGCGCTGACGGCGAATGCCATGATCGAAGACCACGAGCGCTGCCTCGCCGCGGGGATGGATGGGTACCTCGCAAAGCCGGTACGGTTGGAAGGACTGTGCGAGCTGCTCGAACGCTGGCTCAGCCGATCCGTGCCGAGCTTAAGTGCGCCGCCGGCCGGCGCACATCGCCGGCTGCGGCCGCTATCGATCCGACCACGTTCGCCGCGTTGCAAGGGTGTCTGGGCGACGCGTTCCCGGAGATCGTTGCCGCGTTTCTCACGGACGCTCCGCGCCGGATAACGGCAATGAAGGACGCGCTCGCGCAGTGTGATGCCGAGCGGCTGTGCCGCGAAGCGCATTCGCTCAAGAGCACCAGCGCCACCTTGGGCGCCGGGGTCCTCTCAGAGGCTGTGAAAAAATTGTTTTGCAGGGGGATCGCCAATTGATCATGAATATGCGATCTTAGCACCATGAGCAAAGAACCTTCGCTGTTCCCTGA
>MUGK01000208.1 GCA_002007425.1 Chromatiales bacterium USCg_Taylor
CTCGCGCGTGCCTTCGCTCAATGACTTTACGCCGTCCATCTAGAGGACGGCTATCGCGGGCTCCTCGCCTCGGTCTTCGACCTTCCATGGCTCGTCGTTTGATATAAAGTATTATTAATACGTACTTAAACCACTTTCTTAGGAGTCAATTTAGATTTCGCCACCACAGGTGCAACCCCGTGGGGCGACCAAAGGAGAGAGCTCTCCCCCTTTGGAAACCCCATCGCTAGGGACCGAGGGGAATAGATTTTACTGCGCCATCGAGCTTGGCACTCGGCACGCCGTCAGCGATATCCTTTTCCCGAGCGCCCGCGTACCATGATGTCCGATACCCGATGCGATCGGACACGACAGCGTTGGGCTAAGGCTTAAACCTTTTTCTACGGAGGCACGCCATGTCTGTCACCGCTCAGATGCTTGTGCAAGCGGCTAAACAAGAGATCCGCGAGGTCGATCTCGAAAGCGCGGGTGAATTGCTGCAAGCCGCGAATACCTTAATTCTCGATGTACGCGAACCGGAGGAGTTCCAACGCGGCGCCATTCCGGGCGCGATCAATATTCCTCGGGGTTTACTGGAATTAAGGATCGGCTCGCTGCCGCAACTACAAGACCCATCGACCGCGACCTTGGTTTATTGCCAAAGCGGCGGGCGCTCGGCCCTGGCAGCTCAAACTCTACAGCGCATGGGCTACACCAATGTGGTTTCGCTCGCGGGCGGTTATGCCGCCTGGGAAGCCGCCGGATGATCGTGACCCGCGATTAGATCCCCAGAATTTCCAGGCGCATGTGCAGTCAATCTTAAGCTTCTAAGCTCGTGTTCAAGAGCTCTTGGACAAACGGGGAGAGTGTCTGCAGGACCACATAGCCGCGCTGCGCCACTTGCTCGTCCACAAAGGCCTTGAGCGAATCGGGGAGGGAAATGTTCATCGAGGTCATGGCATGATCGTAGGTGTTATCGCAACATTAGCAACATTTCCATGTTTATCTCTTCTGCTACGATCAGAAGCGCCTTCTGCCATCGCCGCTGCGAGGCGGCTCGGTCGCAACCTCATAAGGACCGCCACTCGAAGGCGCCGGGCGATAACCTCCACCCGAAGTCCTCGGCCCGCATCCAGACCCGATGCCGTTCTTCGACCGGAGAGCCACAAGACCCAGGCCATCGCCCGGCACAGCAGGATCTGACTCGGAGCTCGGGGCTCGGGCGGAGTTCGGGGGCAGAGTGGGTCTGTAAAGTGCATTATTCGGCGATTCTGATTTCATCGTCCAGGCCCCTTATGTGCTCAATTATGTTGACGAGTTTCTGGCCATTTTGGGAGAGAGCGTATTCCGTTCTGGGCGGCACTTCTGCATAGACATGCTTGGATAGCAAGCCATAGTCGGTCAGTTTGCGTAGCCGCTCGGAAAGAACTTTGGTGGAAATTCCCGCTATGTGACGTTCCAAAGCTCCGGGCCGTGTGACTCCAGCGGCAACTGCCTGAAGTACTGATACCGACCATTTGCAGCCAACCACGTCTTCGAGCTTATGATAGGTGTCGCGCACCGGGGTCGGTGATTTTTTTATTTCTTTCATTTTCTGTAAATTACACCAAAAGGTTACCGGTGCACCGAAAAGTGCCTTCTTTACGGAGCATGGCGTTGCTTCTACTATGTGTTGCATGCTGCAGCATCAACCCGAAACGTGACATCTGAATGGAGACCGTTATGAAAACCAAAGCCATTTTCTACCACGCTGGATGCCCTGTGTGCGTCGCAGCCGAGCAAAGCGTAGCCAGCGCACTTGATCCCTCGAGATATGCCGTGGAAATCGTCCATCTCGGCACTGACAAATCGCGTCTGAAAGAAGCGGAATCTGCCGGTGTCAAATCGGTTCCGGCTCTTGTGATGGATGGGGCGGCGTTTCACATAAACTTCGGAGCAGGCCTTGACGCATTGAAATAACCTTTTCATCACTCTCGTTACACTGAGGGCGCGTGTCTTACGGCAAGCGCCCTTTTTTGCTGCCGAAACTATCGATTAGCGTGTCGTAGGTTCGAGCCCTGCACGACCCACCAATGAAATCAAGATGTTACGTAGATCGCTTACAAGCTCGCTCTAGACATGTAAGCACTATGTAAGCAGTCGCGAGGAATTGTAGGTTTGAAGAATCGAAGAATCGATGAAACCCGATCCAGGGATCGGGAAAGTTCATGTAGATCCGAGGAAGCAAGGGATCGTGCCAGGCCCGCTCAATCGATGGTGATATAACCGAAGTACTTGTCGCGGTTGCACGTCGTCTCGATGATCCTACCCGCTCCATCAAGCAACCAAGAATGGCGACGCCACGTGTCGTCACCATCAGCATCAAGCGCGTAGCCTGTACAAGACAGGTACTTGCCAGGGTACTTCTCCATGCGGATGCGGCAGTTCGCGTGACATGCATTAGCTCGCCCTCGAAGCAAAACCACTTTGCTGCCGTGGAACAGGTCACCATGATGTACAATCTTCTGTACTAACGGCCAGTAGCTATAAACTACAGTAATCGACTAATCAGGACAACAAAAGAAGGTAGGGCAGACAGGGAGGGACTTACTGTTGATTGCTGTGTGAAGTAATAGGAGTTAGCAGGAAGATGGCGCGAATTTGGCGCAAAGAGGGAATCTAGGAAGCGAGGGATCGTGATCGGAGCGATCCCATTCAACACTACTGACTTTGGCGCAGAGGGTTAATGCCGAACACTGCTCCGTGCCTCCTCTTCCGCCTCGCCATTCTCCTTCGCTTCATCCTCCAGCCTCTTCTGCACGATCTTGATCGCATGCGCAGCAAAGTCATCTAAAGCGAGCCAACAACCATCATCGCCGTCGCTCACCTTAACGATGCCGGTCTCGGGATCGTGGATGCCCATGACAATATTAATGCCCCCGTTCCAATCGGGCAGGAGGGGGGTTGTGCGGCAACACTGCGGGGCGTCCAGCATATAGCTAACGACCCATCCCAAGATGTACTGACGGTCGATGCGATGATCCCAGGCGCCGTCCTTGTCTTTCCCAACATGGATTAGAACCGCTTCAAGCTTGGTCGTGTTCGGCAAAGTTTCCAATACGTGCGGTTGATCGCACTGGCGAACTAGTACTTCGTTTGTCGGAAGCCTGATCGAACACTTCCCATCATTTTCCGTAATGGAGGTGATGCCTGATGCTGGGAAATACTCGTCCGTTTTCGCCGCGGCCCTCGGTATGTGCGACAGGACATCCAAGTCACTCTCGCACCCTCGGTCTCGCGGCGAGTGATTCCTTTTGCCGCGACCGTCC
>MUGK01000209.1 GCA_002007425.1 Chromatiales bacterium USCg_Taylor
GGCCTGCGGACGTCGTCGAGTTAGCCAACGGGCTGGAAGGCGAATCCTACGGCGTGGAATTGACGGCGGACTATCGAGCCACCGATTGGTGGCGGCTCCGAGCAGGCTACACGGAATTGCGGATCGACCTCCGTCCCAAACCGGGCAGCACCGACACCACCCGCGGCAGCAACGAATCGAATGATTCGGAGCATCAATTTTCCCTGCGTTCGTCGCTGGATCTGCCGGGTCATTGGGAATTGGACGCCGCGTTTCGCTACGTGAGCCGCATCGACAATCAGCAGGTTCCGGCCTATGGGGAGTTGGATGTGCGCCTCGGCTGGCGGCCGAGCCCGGAGCTGGAATTTTCCATCGTCGGTCAGAATCTCCTGCACGAGCATCATGTCGAATTCGGCGCCTTGCCTACACCCGCAGAGATTGAACGCGGCGTATTTGCGAAAGTCTTATGGCGCTTTTGAGATGGTTAGCGTGCCAGAGGACGAAGCGCGCATCAACAGAGGTCTATCCGCAGCTTGGCTGGTTCTGTCCGCCTTGCTGCTTGCGAGCGGACTGGGCTTGTCGGCGCAAGCAGCGGCGCCTCGGGAGTATCAGCTCAAGGCCGTTTTCCTGTTCAACTTTGCTCAGTTTGTAGAGTGGCCTCCCCAAGCCTTCGCCGACGCACGGACTCCGCTGGTCATCGGCGTTCTCGGCAGGGACCCGTTCGGCGCGTACTTGGATGAGACCGTGCGCGGTGAAAGGGTGAACAACCGATCCTTGGTCGTGCAACGCTATGGCCGCGTGGAAGATATAAACACTTGCCATATCCTGTTCATCAGCCGCTCGGAGGGGGATCGGTTGGAGCAAATTCTCGCCAGACTGAGAGACCGGAACATCCTGACCGTGGCCGATGCCGAGGGCTCTGCTCTGCCCGGCGTGATGATCCGCTTGGTCACTGTAGAAAACAAAATTCGGCTGCAAATCAACCTGGAGGTCGCCCAAGCCGCCAACCTGAGAATCAGTTCCAAGCTGCTCAGACCCGCCGAGATTGTAACCTCGGGGAACGACTAGCCCATGTCGCTCAAAGACACACCGATCCGGCGCAAGCTGATGATAGTGATCCTGCTGACCAGCGGGGTGGTGTTGTTGCTGACGTGCGCCGCCTTTATAGCCTACGAGTTGCTGAGCTTCCGACAAACCATGGTCCGAAACGTCAGCACACTGGGCCAAATCATCGCCGCCAACAGCACGGCCGCACTGGCCTTTGCGAACCAGGATGACGCGACAGAAGTTCTGGCTGCGCTCAAGGCGGAGCGGCATGTCGTGGCCGCAAGCCTCTATGACGCGAACGGGGAACTGTTCGCGAAATATCCCGCGGGCCTGCCTGCCGATGCCTTCCCCGTCGCACCGGAACGAGATGCTTATCGCTTCGAGCACTCCCATCTGGTTAGCGTGCAGCCGGTCGTGCAGGGTAACAACAAACGCTTGGGCACGCTGTACCTCAAATCCGATCTGGGAGCCATGTATGAGCGGCTCCGACTCTATAGCGGTATCGCGGCGTTGGTGCTCGCCGTTTCTTTTCTGGTGGCTTACTTGCTTTCCAGGGTTCTGCAACAACAGATTTCGCAGCCCATCCTCGCCCTGGCCGAGACGGCGAAAGCCATTTCGGATCGCCGGGATTATTCCGTCCGGGCGACCAAGCGCAGCCAGGATGAACTGGGCTTGTTGACAGACGCTTTCAACCAAATGCTCACGCAAATCCAAGAGCAGGATCGGGCCTTGAGGGAAAGCGAGGAACGTCTGCGCCTGCTGCTCTCGGCGACCCACTTGGCGGCCTGGGACTGGGACATCGCCGGCCGGCGCCGCTGGCACCAGGAGGATCTGGGCCAAATGGCCGCGGGGGTCGTGGAGCCGGAGGAGGGAGCGAGCGCACGCTGGTTCGAACAGGTACATCCCGAGGACCGGGAGCGGGTCGCCAACCGCTTCCACGTGCTGCTCGCGGGCGGCGGCCGCCTCTGGTCCGAGGAATACCGCTATCGGGAGCCCGAAGGATCGTATGCCTACGTTCTGGAAAGGGGGGTCGTCATCCGCAACAATGAGGGCTCGCCGCTCCGCATGGTCGGAGCGATGCTCGACATCACCGCGCGCAAAGAGTCCGAGGAGAAGGTCCGGCGTCTCAACGAGGATCTCACGGCTGCCAACCAGGAGCTCGAGGCCTTCTCGTACTCGGTCTCGCACGACCTGCGGGCGCCGCTCCGGCACATCGACGGTTTCACGGGCCTGCTCGCCAAGCACCTCGATCCGAGCCTCGATGCCGCGGGCCGGCGTTACCTCACCAAGGTCTCCGACGCGGCCCGGCAGATGGCCGAGCTGATCGACGATCTTCTGACCTTCTCTCGTATCGGACGCACGGAACTGAGGAGCGCGCGCCTGGACCTTTCCGGTCTGGTGGAAGAGGTGTTGCGAATCCTGGAGCCCGAGACCACGGGCCGCGACATCGAGTGGGTCATGAGCCCGTTGCCCGAGGCGCAAGGAGATCCGCAGCTCTTGCGGCTCGTATTCCAGAACCTCATCGGCAACGCCCTCAAGTACAGCCGCCCGAAGCCGCAGGCCCGAATCGAAATCGGCGTAATCCGAGAAGGGGCCGAGCTTATCTTCTCGATCCGCGACAACGGTGTAGGCTTCGACACTTGCTACGTAGACCGGCTCTTCGGCGTGTTCCAGCGCCTGCACAGCGGCGCCGAGTTCGAGGGCACGGGCATCGGGCTCGCCAACGTCAAGCGCATCGTCCACCGCCACGGCGGACGGGTGTGGGCCGATGGGGCGGTGGGAGAAGGCGCCTGCTTTTATTTCTCCCTGCCGGCGGGCGGCGAGACCAGTCAAAGTTCCTTGCGGCAATCCGCGTCGCTGCCATGAAGCCTGGCAGCATCCGGTTAAGTAATTATTCCGGTACGGGCGCTCACTCGGCCGGACATTCTGCTACAATTCGTGGCACCGGCACCCAATGGGGGTACGTGGACGGGCGAGACGCTGCCAGCCGCTCGAGGGGACACCGTGCAGGATCTTAAGACCATACTCCTCGTCGAGGACAACCCGAACGACGTGGAGCTGACGCTCGAGGCGCTCGCCGACTACCGCCTGGCAAACGAGCGTTTTCGCCGCGGCCCTCGGTATGTGCGACAGGACATCCAAGTCACTCTCGCACCCTCGGTCTCGCGGCGAGTGATTCCTTTTGCCGCGACCGTCC
>MUGK01000210.1 GCA_002007425.1 Chromatiales bacterium USCg_Taylor
TTGCTCATGGTGCTAAGATCGCATATTCATGATCAATTGGCGATCCCCCTGCAAACAATTTTTTCACAGCCTCTGAGGACGTCGTCTTGATCGATTCTTTCCCAGTCATTCGGATCCGCGAATGTCAACGGCAGGATCTCAAAATTGATCAAGTTTTGGCGGTGAATGCGGGCAAAGCCCTTCGCGATGACAGCCTTGAGTCCCAGGTACCGCGGCGCAATGGCGGCATGCTCGCGGCTTTCCCTGGCCGTAGTTTCTGCCAGCGACTATTAGGCATCCCGACAACAAGTCCTGCATCGCACGGTGGTAAAACGTCTCATCCATTCCGGCGAAAACGAACTTGCTGATTTCGGGAATGTTGCTCCGATACGGCAGCACTTGCTCTCCCGCCGGCATGATCTCATCGGTGGAAATATCATCTCCCACCTTCAGGAGGACCGGTCCTTCCACCGTATCGGGGAAGGGATGAAACGGGGGAAGCGGCTGAATATTCGGCCCCTTCTCAAGGTCAACAGGCGCGCTTTCTTCGGCCGGCGGCGTGAGCATGGCCGTGTTGATAACGGGTTGGTCGGGGTCTTTAATTTTTGGGTATTCCATGTGCAATGTCCTCGGATCGGTAATCACGCCGGCAAGCGTCGAAGCTGCGGCCGTTTCAGGGCTGCACAAATAGACCTGATCGTCTTTGGTGCCGGAACGACCCGGGAAATTGCGCGGCACGGTACGCAGGCTGATTCGCCCGGTGGCCGGCGCCTGCCCCATGCCGATGCAGCCGTTGCAGCCGGCCTGATGGATGCGGCCACCGGCCTTAATCAGTTTTCCCAGGAGTCCCGTCTGCGTCAGGTTTTCCAGGATCTGGCGGGAAGTGGGATTGATGTCGAACGAAACCCGGTCGTGCACTTGCTTGCCGTCCACGATCAACGCGGCGACAGCGAAATCCCGCAATCCCGGGTTGGCCGATGAGCCGATCATGGCTTGATAGATTTCCCGGCCCGCCGCGTCACGCACAGGCACGACGTTGCCCGGGCTGCTCGGATAGGCGATGAGCGGCTCGAGGCGGACCAGGTGTGGCTATCCGAGCCCAGCAACGTTTTGCCCGGTACGCCGAAGCGCTCCATGTGCACCGGATGGCTTACGCCGTTCCCGGGACGGCTGTACCAGATCCCAAACTTTTTGCAGGCGCTGCGCAGGAACAGATGATCGTCCGGATTTTTGAAATCGGTTTGGAGCAGATTGTGATCGACGTATTGCGCGGAGAGCTCGGTCTTGACTCGGCAAAGGTTCATCGCTTCGAGCTCGAGCATCACCATGGTTCCGGTGGCATCCTGGGTCAGGGTCTGGTCAATTTTGAGACCGATTTCTTGTCCGGCTTCCATGCAGCCCTCGACCAGATGGCTGCCGATCAACTTTTGGCTGACATTTTTACCCATGCTTCAGCCTCCTTTGGTGGGAAAGCGGGCGAGGCGTTCACGACGGTCCGCCGCCGGACCCGCCCGCTTCCAATTGACTCATGGTCTCAAGCGCAAGGTTCGCATGCGCGTAAGCGCCGCCTGCGCGCATTTCCGCGGCGACCCAAATCGCTTCCATCACTTCCTGCTCGGTCGCGCCGTGGTTCACCGCAAGCTCGGTGTGGCCGCGAATGCAGTACGGACATTGGGTAACGTGGGACACCGCGACCGCGATCAACTGCTTGGTCTTCGCAGGCAGCGCGCCGTCAGCAAAAACGGCTTGACTAAACTTCTTGAACGTGGCGGAGATCTCCGGCGCGAGCTGCGCCCGTTTGCGTGCGAGTTCTTTGCTGAGTGGGGGATAAAGGTCCATGTGGTTTCCTCGTTCAAATCAAAAATGTGAATCGGCTTAATCCGACGCGCCGCACGTCTCTCACTTGTCAGCGAGAAAGGATTGGAGCACGACGGCATTGTTGCGCTGCGGGTCTTTTGCGCCATAGAGCAGCGTCACCCGGCGCTTCCGTACACGATGTCAGCGCGACAAGCTTGACATTTTCCAATCTTGGAAATCGGCTAAATTATCAAGCGATTCCAGTTGCCGTAGCGCGCCCGGATCGGGCCGCGGCGGATGCTGAGCACTACCAGCGCAGCACCCAAGACCATACTGACGACGGTCGTAACCATGCTTGCACCAAACATGAAGGGTGCAGCCATCAATAGGGCTCCAAGTGGAACGCTCAGATATCTCACCGGCCGGGCAACCTCAGCCGCGGCAATCGAGACTACGGTCAGAACAAGCGAGCCGATCACGTGGTGGGCATTCGCTAAGCTGCCATCGGCGCCGAGCGTAATCCGCGTGAACAGTAGCGACAAGCCGATGAGTGCTACCAGAGCCAGGTTCAACGGTAGGCTAACGCCGCCGCCGATCATATTCTTGATCACGGCGCCGGGCGACTGGTCGAACTCGTCGGTGATAGGCTCGGCATTTTGCCTCTCCCGCATCTCGTCGGTGTCGCCGACGAAGAGCACGCGCAGCCAGTTCTGGCCGGCCTTCGCGCGACGGCGCAGGAACTGCAGAGTTGCGAGCAGTTCGTCGAGTGAATAAGGGATTTGTATAAGTACCGCCGCCGCGCCGATCAGCGCAATGGTGCTCCAGGTGCCGATGACGACCGGTTGGATGATGATAAAGAAGATGGAGGTGATGCCGAGCGGCGCAATCATCAGGCCGAACAGCACCACCAGCCAGGGCATGGTGCGCCAACGCATCCGCGAGCCGGCGATGCCGGTGAGGATCTCCAGCAGATAGGTGTAGCCGCCGACGGCGGCATCGGAGACTGGCCACGCTTTTGAAACCCACGAGGTGATGATCTCCTCGGTACCGTTTTGCGGATCGAGGGGCGAACCGGCGAAGAAAGGATCCCATACATCGGGTATGTGGCCAAGCTGGTAGGCGGCGAGGTAGCGTGAGACGTAGAGGCCGATGACCGCCAGCACGATGATGGGCAAGCGCTGCGTCCAGTTGGACGGGTTGTAGCTCCAGTCCGGCGGCACCGCAGGACCGGTGAGCGCGGCGATCGCCGAGGGACCCGGCTCGGGCTTGGTGCAGACTGCAAAGCCAAAGATCAGCGCACCAACGAGCGTGTCGGACAGATAGGCGGCGGCGTTCTCCGTCGAGAACAGGAAGGGCACACCCATCACCAGTGCGCCGATACCGGCACACAGCCAGCGCGCCCATTGCGCGCGCCAGGACAGCGCCAGGGCAGCGGAGACCATGAGCGTCGCGCCAAGGACTATTTCGCTCTGGCGCAGGAGCGGTTCCTCGATGTTGATCAGCAGCGGCTGAGTGATGAGCCAAGTGGCAAGGCCCAAATTGACGAAATGCGCCCAGCGGTTGGCGCCGTGCTCGGTCCGAACCTGCGCCTCATGGCGGACGCGTAGCTTCTCCGGATTTTTACCCAGGTCGTCTGCCTTGCTGATCCAGGCCGGCGGCGTAACGCCGTTGGTTTCGTACCAACCGGCCGGGTCGTTCTTTAAAGCTGCGACGAGCCGCGGCAGCTCATCTTGCAATCGGTGCCGCGGCTCCCAGTCGAGCAGATCGCGGGCGCGCCGGATGTCGAGCGCGTAGTGGTCGTCGGCCATAGCGACCATGAAGGGTTTGATGAACGGCGCCTCGCCTCCGTCGATCGCGTCGGGGATCACGGG
The DNA here is from genome assembly GCA_002007425.1 of Chromatiales bacterium USCg_Taylor. GTDB lineage: Bacteria > Pseudomonadota > Gammaproteobacteria > JACCXJ01 > JACCXJ01 > USCg-Taylor. Next base: position 3,648 of record MUGK01000210.1, read on the forward strand.
CTCGAACTGGCCCTGCGCCCACGCACCGGCGGCGGCGATGGGCTTTGGCAGGCGCAGCGTCGGCCAATCATCCACACCGTGAATGAGCTCGCCGAGCTCGTCCTGGAGCGCGTCGTAGCCGATCGCGTCGGGCTCACCGATCAGGATCTCCGTTTCGGGCGGCAGCACATCGCGGCGGTTGACGGCGCGGCGGAACGCTTCGAGCATGTCGTCGCGGTGGAGCATTGCCTGACCGACCAGCGTGCTGCCTGAGTAGAAGTAGCTCAGGAAGTCGCGCTCGTAGATCCGCGCCATTTGCTGGGCCATCGTCGGCACCATCGAGTGCTCGTCGTAGACCCCGGCCAGCCGCAGAATGACGTAAGGGATCCGTTTGTGCTCCGCGCGGATCACCGCTTCAGCGGCGGCCTTCGATTTCGGATAAGCCCAGCGCGGTTCGATCGGCTGGTGCTCGTCGATGCGCTCGCCGGGGCGGCAAGGCGCGTGCACGAGCATAGTGCTCGCATAGACGAATTGCTTGACTTCGAAGTCCTGCAGCGCGCGCAGAAGGCACCGCGTGCCCTCGACATTGACGGATTGGTAGAGCGGGTGGTCCTCGCCGGTAAAGTCGAAATAGGCGACGAGGTGGATGACGCTGGCAATGCGCGAGCCGAACGCGTCGCGGACCTTGCGCAATGCCAGCTCGACCGCGGCATCGGACGTGAAGTCGGCCTCGAACACAGGGAAGTCGGCGCCCTCTGCCTTGAGGTCGAGCCCGACGATCCGGTAGTCGTGACCGAGCGCCTCGCCGAGCGAACGGCCGAGGTTGCCGATCGCGCCGGTGATGAGGACGATCGGCCTCAGGTCTGAGTCTGTCATCGGCCAATCCTCACCGGTAGCCGATACCCATTACGTAATCCCGCAGGAGCGACGCTTCATACTTTTCTTCTGCCATCAACGCCCGAAGCGCATCTCGCGCATTGACGACGCCAGACGGTTTGCAATTCTCGTCGACGACGGGGATGTGTACGAAGCCGCGCTTCTCCATCATCGACAAGACATCGGGCAGGGAGTCGGTCGGGCGGCAGTAGGCAACATCCCGGGTCATCACGTCAGCGGCCACGGTCGTGCAGGCGCTTTCCCCGCAACGACCGAACTGCTGGACGATATTCGTTTTGGTGATGACACCCACCATCGCTCCATCGGAATTACAAACGACGACAAGGCTGATCTGCGTGTCCGAGAGAAGTTTCGCTACGTCCACGAGCAACGCATTGACGTTTATCGTCACCAGTCGCGAACGTGCTACAGCGTCTATGCTGCTGACAAGCTTCATATTCATTCTTTGTCACTCTCCGTGCGGGTTCAAGCTATGCGCCAGCGGTGATCGCACCGCAAAATTCGCGGATCTCGCTAATGGCCGCAACAAAGAATCGACGATAAACGAGGTCCTGTGCGAAGTGGAGCTTGTCGGCGCGATTATCCCTCATCTTTCGCCCGTGCATAACTCAGAGGCTGTGAAAAAATTGTTTGCAGGGGGATCGCCAATTGATCATGAATATGCGATCTTAGCACCATGAGCAAAGAACCTTCGCTGTTCCCTGAT
>MUGK01000022.1 GCA_002007425.1 Chromatiales bacterium USCg_Taylor
GAGTTATTTACTCAGTTACTATCACAGCCTCCTATTGCACTCAGCAGTGCTCGAAAGGGATTGGAGTTTGAGCCAGTTGTCGATGCAACAATTGCACGAGGCCTCATGCGAGTACCAAGTGATCGCTACCCTGACGTGAGCACCTTTGCCCACGAGCTCCGTTCAGCATTACACACACCACCACCTAAGCACCTAGGATTTCTAGCCCGTTTCTGGAAGCACTGAGCAATTCGCGCAGCGGCGCATCGATGTGCTACGACAGCGAATATATTCATAACAACCTCCCAAACACTGGGCATCTACATGGCAGCATATAAAGTGCCAAACTACCGTGTCGCCTTCGCTGGTACGCGGGTTGTTATGGGTTTTGGAAACGCGTCCCGCGTCCTCCCATCTTGCAATCGTGTGATCAAAGGGCTGGAATGAAACATGGGAGCCCGACCACTTTTCCCTTCAGCGAATGACCGTTCCGGATACCATGAGGGCCATGGTGCTCGAAGCAGCCCGCCAGCCGTTGCGCTATATGCAGATGGCGGTACCCGAACCCGGCCCGGCGCAGGTCTTGATCCGGGTGCGCGCCTGTGGGGTGTGCCGCACGGACCTGCACGTCTTGGACGGCGATCTCAGCGAGCCGAAACTGCCCGTGATCCTGGGCCACGAGATCGTCGGTGTCATCGTCGGGACGGGCGCCGAGGTACGGAGCTTTGCCGTGGGCGAGCGCGTAGGGGTGCCCTGGCTCGCATCGACGGATGGCAGTTGCCGGTATTGCCGAAGAGGGCAGGAGAACCTCTGCGATAAGGCGCTTTTCACCGGCTATACCGTCGATGGAGGCTTCGCGGAGTACGCGTTAGCGCATGAAAACTACTGCTTTCGCTTGCCGGAGGGCTACGCCGATGCGGAGCTTGCGCCGCTTCTTTGCGCCGGGCTCATCGGTTATCGCACTTATCGCATGGCGGGAGAGCATGCGGAGCGCATCGGGATCTATGGCTTCGGCGCCGCGGCCCATATCATCGCCCAGGTCGCCGTCCATCAAGGCAAGCGGATCTATGCCTTCACGCGCCCAGGGGATGTCGCGGGGCAGGCGTTCGCCCGGCGCTTAGGCGCGGTATGGGCCGGCGAGTCCGGGGAGCGGCCACCCGAGGGGCTCGATGCGGCGCTCATCTTCGCACCCGCGGGTCGCCTCATCGTCGATGCCTTGCGGGCGACTTGCAAAGGCGGGGTGATCGTCTGCGGCGGCATCCACATGAGCGATATCCCCGCGTTCCCTTACCGCCTGCTCTGGGAGGAGCGGGTCATTCGCTCGGTCGCCAACCTGACCCGTCAAGACGCAGAGGAGCTTCTTTCGATCGCCCCGCAGGTCCCAATCAAGACCCACGTGCAGGCCTTCGCGCTGGAAGAAGCCAACGAGGCGCTCCGGCGGCTGCGCGCGGGCGCCATCGAAGGGGCGGCGGTGTTGGTGATGGCCCAGACGGACGATTAGGGATGGCGCAGGTAGGCGAGAGCCGCGGCGGAGCATACGTCGGCACTCGGTTAATCGGTCCCCGAATACCGCAGGCGCTGAGCGATCTGTTCGCGGGCGTCGCCGAGGAGCGACTCGCGATCAAGGCTTTCAAGGATTTCCTGCACCACGCGTTTGGGGCCGTTCGGTCCCCACGAACGGCCGAGCGCGAAATAGCTCTGCGCGGCGCGCCCGACGACGTAGGCCGAGTAATAAGCCACCGCGCCTTGGGCCGTCCCGGTCACGAACGTCGACAGGCCCGCCGTGCCGCCCTTCATGGCCGAAGCGACGAAGTGCACGGCCCAGACGGTGCCCATCACGAGCGCCATTTGCGCGGCGATGGTCCGTAGCAACCCGCCCGCCTCGGCGGTGGTGACCGGGAGTCCATAGATGCGCCCAAGATGGAACACCAGGCCGACATCGGCGAGCCCGGCCGCGATCAGGTCCGAAATCGGCACCGGGTTGAGCCCCACGACCAGGCCTTTGGCGACACAATATTTTCTAATGAGCCGGTCGGCTAACTCTTTCTTGATTGCCACGATCCGCTGGCCGATGGCATCGGACACCGATCCGGCGAAGAGCGTCGCATTGAGCGCCATCAGAGTCTTTCCCTCGGCTTCTAAAATCGACCAGAGCGCGCTCCGTAAGCTTTCCACATCGGCAGCCGCGGGACGGCGCGTCTCGATTTCACGGCCATGAGCATCGGCCTCAAGGTAGATGCGTTCGGCCGGTTCCGCCGCGGTGCATACGATATGGTCGGGCGGGATGAGGCCCGCGCCGCGAAGCTTGAGATGGTCCAAGAGCAGCGCCCGATCAGAATCCGTGTAGCGATCGATCTTATTGAAGACCAAGAGCACCGGCCGATGCGCCGCGATGAGGACCCGCAAGGCTTGCATTTCCGTTCCCGATAAATCGCCGTCGACTACGAACAGGACGAGATCGGCGCGTGCCGCCACGGCGCGCGCTTGGCGTTCGCGTTCCTCGCCGTCGATGTCGTTGATGCCAGGCGTGTCGATGAGAAACAATCCCCCGTCGTCCCATTCTTGCCAGGCGGCGGATTGCGGTTCTCGTGTTTCCCCATGCAGCGGGCTGGTGCTGAACCGCGTCTCATGCAGCAGGGCGTTGAGCAGCGCGGACTTCCCCACACCGACCCGCCCGAACACCGCGATGTGGATGTGTCCGTGTTCGAGCTTGTCGAGCATCGCCTGCACCCCGGCGAGTTCGGCGGCGAGTCCGCGCCGGACCGGGCCCGGCAGGTTGCGGTCCGCAAGCAACGACTGCAGGCTCTCGCGGGCGAGATCGACGTGGCCGGCAGGCCCGGCGGCGGCCGCTTCAGGACTTGCGTTCTTGCGCCAAGGCAGCAAGACGTCGAGCACGCGCTTCCAGATCATCGGTTATTTTGTCCTCAAAAGCCCGCAGAGCGGGTGATACGATAAGCGCCCCATGTTCTCTCAGGGTAGCGGCAATGGCGCGGCCCAGGCTCTCAAAGATAATCCCGTAACCGACCGCATGCAAAAGCCCCCCGGCCAAGGTCCCCACGCCGGGGAAGGCCTTGCAAACGTTTCCGGCGACGGTCAGCACCAGCGGCAAGGTTTTACGCACCTGGTCAGAAGCGAGTTTGAGGAAGCGCGACACATCCAACTCGCGGGGACTCACGTCATAGGCCTGGCACAGCGCGCGCACCAGTCCCGTGCCGAGATAGCCTTGGACCAGCAAATCCGTGCCGGGGCTGATCGCGACCACCGCCCCGAGCACGGCCTTACGCGTGTAGTCGTCGATGATCTCTTGTGCGTGGGCCTCGCGCCGTACCACGTCCGCCCTATCGAGCTTATCCGCCGCCAAGCGCCACACGGCCGAGTCACGCGATGCGTTGATCGCGGTGGCGCCGCGCCGAAGAATGCGGTCGAGAGACTTAACGAGAGCGTCGATCTCGATGGGAACCGCAGCGGAAGCAAGCTCTTCGCGGCCATCGGCGCGTACCTTGACGACTGGACGCATACCCCCTGCCGAGATAGCGACGATGTCGATATCGCCCAGAGACGCCACGCGGCTGGCCAACCTTATGCGCAAGGCTTCACGCTGATCCCGGATATAATGATCGATTTTGTTCAAGGCCAGGATAACGGGTTTCTGAAAACGGGCGAGGTGTTGTAGCTCCAGATACTGATCGCGCGTGAGATCACCGTCGGTGAGGTAGATGACAACGTGCGCCCGCACGGCTTCTTCACGCCACGCGCTTTCGTCGCCGCCCTCCGTCACGTTCAGGCCCGGTAGATCGGTGAGCAGGATCGGTGTCCCGTCAGGGCGGTTCCATGCATAGCGTGTCAGTGTTTGAGTCGTCCCCCGGCGCGCATCGATCACGGCCTCACAGCCGGGGAGCAAGGCTTGGATGAGCGAGGATTTGCCGCTGCTGCTCTCGCCGTATAGGGCGATAAAAATCTGCTCTCCCGTACGCCGCTCGGAAAGCACGGCCAGCTCGGCGCGCGCCTCGCCTATGTTGGCGCCGCGCCGCTCGGCTTCGGCGATCCGCACTTCCAGCGCGGCGTCATCAAGGGGCAGAGGTAACGGGCGAGCCGGGGAGGGTTTGCGCGGCCGCAGCAGGCGCCACACCAGCCAGGTGAATCCTCCCGTGAGCGCGAGGATCACTGCCGCGTAGGAAAGCTGTACCAAGAGCGGTAACGACCGCAGCCCTTCCCAGACCTCGAAGGCCCGATCCGTCGCGTACAAAAGCACCCACAAGGCGGAGGCGAGCGCAAGGCTCGCCAGCGCGGCGAGAAACAATCGAACCGGAAAAGGAAGGTTCATCGGCTTTTCGCGGACAGTGTAGTGGTTACGCCAGGCCCCTGCCAGTCGCGCGTCCTATTGCGCGTGACCCGCGCCGCGAGGGTAGTGTCTCAGTTTGATCGGGTCCTGCCCTCTTGCTGACCTTCACCCGACTTTCGCTCGATCGTTTCGGATCGCCTTGCAACGTGAGTACAAATGGCGCACAATATCCTGCGTCCGATTTCTGGAGTCCGATATGAGCGCCTCAACGATCAAGGAAAGCCGCCTTAACATCCGCTGCGATAATCGGGCAAGACAGTTGCTGGACAAGGCGGCCGCCTATACGCATATCAGCGTGTCCGAATTCGTGCTCTCGCACGCCTTAGCCTCGGCTGAACAAGTCATACAGGCGCATGAGTCAATTACCTTGAATCCGATAAATTTTAAGGCTTTTCTCGCCGCCATAGATACGCTCGTCGAGCCTAATGCGGCCCTAAAACGCGCTGTAAAGCGTCACGCCAAACAGATCCGTCGGTGACGGCCTTTCGTATCCGCCCGCTCGATGCAGCGGTCGATACGACAGGCTTTTGCTGCGGACAACACGCCCTTGATGAGTATATCAGGCGGTACGCATCACAGGATGTACGACGCGATCTGGCGCGCGTCTTTGTCGTTGTGCCAGAAGACGATGTACACCACCTAGCGGGTTATTTTACCCTTAGCGCTGGCAGCGTGAGTTGTTCGGACCTTCCTACAGCGCTCGCACGTAAACTGCCCCGTTATCCTGTGCCAGTGGCGTTGATCGGCCGCCTGGCCGTAGATGAGAAATTTCAAGGAAAGGGCCTCGGTTCGATCCTCCTAGCGGACGCCTGCCAAAAGGTGGTGCAGGTGAACGCGGTACTCGCGGTCGCTGGGATTGTCGTCGATGCAAAAGATGACTCGGCGAGAACTTTCTACCAACACTTTGGGTTTATATCATTTCCAGGGCAGCCGAATCGCTTGCTTTTGCCTGCCACAACCTTTAATCGGTAAGACCTCTGTCCAACGCCATTCCTGTGACCGCTTTCGCCGCTTGCCGACTCTATAGCCGAAATTCAAACTGAGACACTACCCCGCGAGAGGCGCCTTGCTTTTTACCCGCCCGTGCTAGAGGATGGCGAGCGAGGACGGGAAGAGAAGCCCATGGCGATTCCAGCGAGTCTAGACGACGATCTCGAGCACCGAGTCCAGGAAATGGGCAGACGCTTGATCGCGGCCTTCGAGCAGCGGCGACAGGCGGCGCGCTCCGTCGATCTGTGGTTGGACCGGTTCTTAAACCAAGTCATGCAGAGCGAGGGGTTCCGCGTGCAAGCCCTGCGCTTCGTCGATGTGCTGCCGGCCTTGGACGATGACCGCGAGCTGACCGAACACCTGCACGAATACTTCGGGCACGGCGATTTTCCGCTGACCGGGTTGCTGCGCTTCGGCGTGCGCCGCGTGCGCGGGGACTTCGCCAATGCGATCATCGGCGGCGCCGTGCGCAAGGCCATGACGGGACTCGCGCGGCGCTTTCTCGGGGGCGCTAGCGTGGAGGAAGCATTAAGCACGGCTGAAGCGCTGCGCAAGCGGGGCATCGGCTTCAGTATTGATCTCGTGGGCGAAGCGGTGGTCAGCGACGCCGAGGCCGAGGAGCATCAACGCCGGTATCTGGATTTCTTCGCGCGCATCCCGCAAAAAGCCGCGGCGTGGCCGCCGCACCCGGTGCTCGATCAGGGCCAGGGGCGGCGACTGCCCCGGCTGAATGCCTCGATCAAATTATCGTCACTCGATCCTCAGCTCTCCGCGGTGGCGCCCGAAGCCGGCGCGGCGCGGATCGCGGCGCGCTTGAAGCCAATTCTCCTCGCGGCGAGGCGCGGCGGTAGCTTCGTGTGCGTGGACATGGAGCAGTTTCACCTCAAGGAAACCGTGCTCTCCTGTTTCAAGCAACTGCTGATGGAACCGGAGCTCCGAGACTGGCCGGATGCCGGGATCGCATTGCAAGCCTACCTCCGCGAGACCGAGGCCGATATCAATGATCTCAGCGTCTGGGCGGCCCGCCGCGGGACGCCGATCACCGTACGTTTGGTCCGGGGCGCCTACTGGGATTATGAGACGGTCATCGCCGAGCAGCACGGATGGCCGGTGCCGGTCTGGATCAAGAAATGGCAGACCGACGCTTGTTACGAGCGTTGTGTGCGGCTCTTGTTCGAACACCGCCCCAGGATCGAGGCGGCGGTTGCGACCCATAATCTGCGGAGCGTGGCTTTCGCGATGGTCCTCGCCGAAGAGCGTGGGATCCAACGAGATGAATTCGAGTTCCAAATGCTCCACGGCATGGCGAGCGGGCTCGAGGATGTGCTCGCGGAGATGGGCTATAGGCTGCGGATGTATGTCCCCTTCGGCGAATTGCTGCCGGGCATGGCGTACCTCGTGCGCCGGCTGCTCGAGAATTCCTCCAGTCAATCGTTTCAGCGCATAAACCTGGCGCGCACGCTGGCGGCGGGGCAACTGCTCGCCTCTCCGCATGAGGATGATCCAGCGGCGGAAAGCGCGTCGCGGCCCCGTGTTGGAGAGGGCGGCGCGGAGCCAGCCGGCGCGCGGACGCTCCCGCGTTTCCGCAACGAGCCGCCGCATCGTTTTACCGATCCCTCCGAGCGGCGCGCGTTTCACGGCGCCTTATTAGCGGCGCGCACCGCGTTCGGCGGCGACTATCCGCTCCTCATCGATGGCAAAGCGGTGGGGACGAAAGAGCAACTGCTGTCGGTGAATCCCGCGCGCCCCGATGAGGTGATCGGACGCGTGGCCCGGGCCGGGACGGGGCATGCGGATCGCGCTGTTTCCGGGGCCTTGCGGGCCTTCGCGGACTGGTCGCGGCCAGCGGCGGGTGAGCGGGCGCATCTGTTGCTATATGCGGCCAAAGCGCTGCGCCGGCAGCGCGATGAGTTCGCGGCGCTCGAGATTTTCGAGGCCGGCAAGACCTGGATCGAGGCCGATGCCAACGTCGCCGAGGCGATCGATTACCTCGAGTACTACGCTCGCGAGGCGCTGCGCTGGGAGCAGCCACGGTGTCACGACGTCCCCGGTGAAGAAAATGTCTATCGGTATGCTCCGCGCGGGGTCGGTGCGATCATTTCTCCCTGGAACTTTCCTCTGGCTATCCTTACAGGCATGTTGTCGGCCGCGATCGCGGCCGGAAACACGGTGGTGTTGAAACCCTCCTCGCAGACACCGGTGATCGCCGCGCGTTTTGTGCGGCTGTTGCAAGAAGCCGGCGTACCGCCCGGGGTGGTGCAATACCTGCCGGGCGCGGGCGGTACGCTCGGCGAATATCTGGTGCGGCACCCGCAGGTCGCCTTCATTGCGTTTACGGGCTCGGAGGAGGTCGGCCGCCGCATCCTCCGGATGGCCGCGGATGTCGGGCCGGGACAGTCTCATGTCAAGCAGGTCATCGCGGAAATGGGGGGCAAGAACGCGATCATTATCGACAACGACGCCGATCTCGATGAAGCCGTGACCGGGGTGGTGCAGTCGGCCTTCGGGTATCAAGGGCAGAAATGCAGCGCCTGTTCTAGGGTCATCGTCCTTCAGCAGGCTTATGATCGCTTTCTCGAACGGCTGCTGGCGGCGACGCGCAGTGTACGCATCGGGATGCCCGAGACGGCCGCTGTGTCCATGGGCCCTCTCATCGATGCCGGCGCCAAGGCGCGAGTGCTCGAGGCGATCGAACGGGGCCGGGCGGACGGGGCTCAGCTCGCCTTGGCGATGCCGTGTCCGGATTTGGGCGGCGGCTATTTCGTGGGGCCCGCGATTTTCACCGACGTTGCGCCTGATTCCTACCTCGCGCAAACGGAGATCTTCGGGCCGGTCCTCGCGGTGATGCGAGTCGCCGATCTCGATACGGCGATTCGCGTGGCGAATCAGACGCCCTACGCGTTAACCGGAGGCATCTATTCGCGCAGTCCATCTCATATCCTGCAAGCAACCCGCGAGCTGCAAGTCGGCAACCTGTATGTCAACCGCAAGATCACGGGCGCGTGGGTGGGGCGCCAACCCTTCGGCGGATTCAAGATGAGCGGGGTGGGCAGCAAGGCCGGCGGTCCGGATTATTTGCTCCAGTTCATGATCCCGCGAACCGTGACCGAAAACACGCTGCGGCGCGGATTCGCGCCGGCGGGACGCGAAGCGCTTGGATGACGCGCGCCGGAGATTGATGTTAGCGCCCGAGACCCTCGAAGAAATCACTGCCGCGGTGAAGGCAGCCAACCGGTATGGCGAGCCCTTACGCATCTTCGGCAGTGATTCCAAGGCGTTTTACGGGCGCGGGGTGGTGGGAACGCCTTTGTCACTGCGAAACTTGTCCGGGGTGATAGCCTACGAACCGACCGAGCTGGTGGTGACGGTGCGCGCCGGGACGAGAATCGGTGATCTCGAAGCATTGCTCGCGAGCAAAAGTCAGATGCTCGCTTGTGAGCCTCCGCATCTTGGGAACGACGCTACGATCGGCGGGATGATCGGGACCGGGTTAGCGGGACCGCGCCGGCCTTACGCGGGGGGCGTGCGCGACAGTGTACTTGGGATCCGTTGTATCGTCGCAGCGGGCTCTCTCCTGCGCTTCGGCGGCCAGGTGATGAAAAATGTGGCGGGCTTCGATATCTCGCGCCTGATGGTCGGGACGCTCGGGACGCTCGGGATCATAGTGGAGGCATCGCTCAAGGTGCTACCACGGCCTCGGGCCGAGATCACCTTATGCCAGGAGGTCCAGGCCGCACGCGCCATCGAGCTGATGAACGCGTGGGCGCGTAAGCCGCTGCCGCTCTCCGCCGCGGCTTATGATGGCGTGGCGGTGTACGCGCGCCTGACGGGCAGCGCGGCCTCGGTGGCCAGCGCCTGCGCGGAGATCGGGGGCCACGAGGCCGACAGCCGATTTTGGGAGGATCTGCGCGAGCAACGCTTGTCGTATTTTCTCGATGGGCGGCCCGTGTGGCGCGTATCGGCACCTCCGGCGGCAGCTCCGTTGGCGCTTGCAGGGGAGTGGTTTTTCGACTGGGGCGGCGCGCACCGCTGGTTAAAGAGCGAGGCCGATCCCGAGGACATTAAACACGCCGCCGTCGGTTGCGGGGGGCATGCGGTCTTATTTCGTGGCGGAGATCAGGAAGGGGAGCCCTTTCCCAGGCCGCCGCCGGCACTATTAAGCGTCTATCAGCGGATCAAGAAAGCCTTCGATCCGAACGGCATTCTCAATCCCGGCCGCTTACTCCCGGAGCTATAACTCACCCTGACGATGCAAACCTCTCTGCCCCCGTCGTTCCGGGCCACACCGCAAGGGGAAGCGGCGGATGCGATCTTGCGAAAATGCGTACACTGCGGATTGTGCACCGCGAGTTGTCCCACGTACCGGCTGCTCGGCGATGAACGTGACAGTCCCCGCGGCCGCATCTATCTCATTAAAGGGATGCTTGAAACGGGCGCGGCCCATCCGACGATCCGGAAACACCTCGATCGCTGTTTGCTCTGCCGCGCCTGCGAGACGGCCTGTCCTTCGGGCGTCGAGTACAGCCATTTGTTCGAGATCGGCCGGCAAGAACTGGAACAACGCAGCGCACGTCCTCTGCTCGACCGCTGGGTCCGGCGGGCGCCACGGATGACCCTGCCTTATCCTCAGCGCGTACGGCATCTGACGCGGCTAACGCGCATCATTCGCCCGCTGTTGCCACGGAAATACCGCGACAACCTGCCTTTGGCGCCTCCCGCCATTGCGCACGGCTGGCCGCAGCCGCGGCATCGGCGCACGATGCTGCTGTTGGAGGGCTGCGTGCAACCGGTATTGGCGCCGGCGATCAACACCGCCGCCGCCCGCGTATTCGATCGCTTGGGCATTACGCTGGAACCCGCGCGTGGCTGTTGCGGCGCCTTGAGTTATCACCTTTCGGCCGTCGATGAGGCGCGCGATTTCATGCGCCGTAATATCGATCGTTGGTGGCCGAGCCTAGAGCGTGGCGCGGAAGCCTTGGTCATTACCGCGAGTGGATGCGGGGCTATGCTTCGGGATTACGGCGACTTGCTGGCGGGTGATCCGCACTACGCCGCCAAGGCCGCGCGTGTATCCGCGCTGGCCCGCGATCCGTGCCAAGTGCTTATGCAAGAGGATTGCACAGCCATCCGGGCTGCAACGGATGTTCGAGTCCCGATAGCGTTTCATGCGCCCTGCACTTTGCAGAATGCGCTCAAGCTCGCTGGGGTTACGGAGACACTGTTACAGGCGCTTGGGTTCAACTTGGTCCCGGTGCAAGACCCGCATCTGTGCTGCGGCTCCGCGGGGACCTATTCGATTCTGCAAGGGCCATTGTCGCGCCGGCTTCTGGCGGAAAAAGTGAAGCACCTGGAAGCACTGCGCCCTGCGCTAATCGCCACCGCGAATATCGGCTGTTACCAGCACCTCAAGCAAAGAGCGCGAGTCCCGGTAAAGCATTGGATTGAGCTCTTGGATCCCGGCGCGGCCCCGACGGCTTAGCCACTTAGGCCACGGCCCAATTCAGCAACTCCCCGCGGCGGTTATTCGATTATCAGAACGCCTTCTTCGGTGCCGTCACTCTCAATAAACTCGTCTAGGTTTTCGACCGGAGGGTCCCCATCAAAGATAGCATTGATACGCCTTTGGCGGTAGGCCTCGCGCGTGAAGGTATAGGCATCAAGCGCGGCCTCGTCTCGAACGCGCGTCGCTTCGAGAAGATTCGCCCGCGTGTTGATGATCCCCAGTGCGCCGATCGGTCCAATCACGACGCTCGATACATAGAAGAGCGGGTTGAGCAGTGTGCTGGTCGCCAGGCCCGGTGTGTCACGCACCGAATTCGGACCCAGCAGCGGCAGCACGATATAAGCTACTTCATCCATCCCCCACACCCCTAGGGTTTGGCCGAAGTCTTCGTCGTGCTTCGGGACGCCCCAGGCGGTGGCAGGATCAAAAAAACCCCCGAACCCGATGGTACTATTCACAGCGAAACGGCCGACATCGGAGAGACCTTGATTGAGCTTTCCTTGTAAGAAGGAATTAAAGACGACGTTCAGGTAAGTCAGATTATCAAAGAAGTTGGTGATCCCTTCACGGACGGGCTCGGGGGTGTAATCAGCATATTTTTGGGCTACCGGCTTAATTAAATACCGATCTATGCCATCGTTGATGTCGTACACGACACGATTCGCGCCTTCCCCGGGATCATTGTTTCCGTTATCAACTGTCGGCGTGCTTGCGCAACCAGCTGTTAAAAACCCCAGCGTCAACACCAGCAGCTTGCATATCTTGTTATTCATACTCACCTCGACCGCTTCGCCTAATGGTTATGAGCCTGAACGCAGGAGGTATTACTCCTCAGCCCCATACTTAGCGATTTTATCGTTCAAATCTGTAATCAGATCGTCAAACCCCTTGCTTTTCAGTACCGACGTATAATCCGCTCGCTTTAGCGATAGGTCGCTGACGCCATCGGCGATGACATTTACGATCAACCACTCGTCACTCTTGGTCTGCAATACGTAGTCCAGACGAACCGCCTCGCCGTTCGACTTGACCAATTCGGTCTTGACCAGGATCCGGTCTTTCTTGAGCTTTTCGCCCGCAACATGCCGAAACTGCTCGTTGCCGAAATCATCGAAGCGGGCCGCATAAGTCGCCGTGCTCAACTTCGTAAAGGTATCGATAAACGACTGCCGTTGCGCGTCGCTTAGTTCCTTCCAGAACCGTCCAACGACGATCTGAGCAATGGTCCCGAAGTCGAAGCTCTTGCGGATTAAGGGATCTAATTTCTCGTAACGCCCTGGATAGCCGAGCGTTCCGGCCTTCTGCATCACTTCCAGTAACGCCGCGTGCAGTCTGTCGACGACGGCGACAGCCTCGGCGGGAAGCGGCGCGGCCGCAACGCTAAGCGTCAACCCAAAACATAAAGCGAAGACGCGTACGACGTTTCGAACTATGCTAGTGGAATTCCCCTTCATGTCATCGAAACCTTAAGATCCGCGGACTAGGCTTTGTAGTTGCGCCCCTTCCATTGAGACCGTTCTCCCGACCAATAGCGAATTGCCGAGGACCATGTCATCGCGACATATAATAGCCCAATGATCGGTAAAGTTAGCGCCCAAGCCCTCGATTGCCGGTAATATTTTAACGTGGGCTGGTAACTCGCCATGGCTAGAGAGACGAGAACGAGAGAAAAAACCCTATCCCATCCGTTGGCGGCCAGAAGACCCGCCACGGGCACGCAGAACGCTAACAGCATCATCGCAGTGCATAGCACTAATAGAATGAGTGAATAGCGCAGTTGGGTATAGGCCGTCCTGGCAACCATCTTCCAAATGCTCGCTAAGCTCGTATACGCCCGCAGGCTCGACGCGGAGCGCGTTAAGCCGAGCCAGGTTCTAAAACCTTTGGCCTTGACGGCCTTCGCGAGGGCGCAATCGTCGATAAGCTCCGCTTTAATCGCAGCAAACCCTCCGATGGCCTCGAGCACGCGCGTTTCCACTAAAATACATCCGCCCGCGGCGGCGGCCACATATCGGCTGGAGGGCAGGTTAGAAAGCTGAAACGGGTACAGCAGCTTGAAGAAAAACACGAACGCGGGCATCAGCAGCTTCTCCCACCACCCCTCCATCCGCAGCTCCACCATCAAGGACACGAGATGATTCCCTTCGTTTTTCAATTTGGCGCGCAACACCGCCAGGATCCCTGTTCGCAGAGCGACATCGGCGTCCAAAAGTAAAGTCAATGCCGAACGCACGCCAGCCCGCCCTTGTTCAAGCGCCCATAGCTTTCCCGACCAGCCGGGGGGAAGCGGCTCTCCGCGCACGATTTCAAGGCCCTCGATGTCGACCGCTAGCGCCTTGGCGACCGTTTCGTCAGTGGATTGATCGTCAATCAGAACAACGCGGAAGCTCCGTCCCTGCCGCGCCAACGCGCTTAGCGTGTGTTGAATTACCGCGGCCTCATTGCGGGCCGGGATAAGAACGGTTACATCGCCGAGGTCGACGTCAGCGCTTGCGGCGGCATCCAGCGATTCATCCGTGCGCCAGGGGCGCCACGGCGCCAACAGGATCCCGATCCAGATAAGGGAGCTTGGGACGAGGAAGAAAACCCATCGCATCGAGCGATCGCCGCGCCGGACATAGACCCGCTAGGCTACCCGTTTTTGTCTATGAGCGCCGGTAATTTCCACGGTCGCGACGAGGCGGGGTTTTTGTGGCGCTTGTTGTTCATATAGGATTGGCGGCTCCGGAGCCATGGGTCCCGTGGTCGATGGTCCGCGCAGCATAAGCCGGAGCGCTTTTAGCGGGTGGGCAAAGGCATCGTTGACCGCCGTGGCTTCGTAACCGCAGTGCACCATGCAATCGTCACATTTAGGATTACGTCCCGTCCCGTAGCGCTCCCACTCCGTTTCGTCTATTAGCGCCTGGTAGGTAGGCGCGTAGCCTTCCCCTACGAGGAGGTAACAGGGCTTTTGCCATCCGAACACGTTGCGCGTCGGATTGCCCCACGGCGTGCATTCATAGCTCTGGTTACCGGCGAGGAAGTCAAGGTACATCGGCGAATGATTGAAGCGCCAGTTCCTATTCTTACCGCGTTTGAATACGTCGCGGAACAATTGTTTGACCTCCTTACGCTTGAGGAAAACATCCTGCCGTGGCGCCCGCTCATAGCTGTAGCCAGGCGAAATCGTCACGCCTTCCACGCCGAGATCGGTCGCAACATCCAGGAACTCCGCAACTTCCGGCGCCGTTTCTCCTTGGAACAGCGTGCAATTGACGGTCACGCGGAATCCTTCCGCGCGCGCCTTGCGAATGATCTCCACGCACTTATCGTATACCCCGTCGCGGCATACCGAGGCATCGTGCCGGTCCCTGGTGCCATCGAGGTGAATCGAGAAGGTTAGATAGGGCGAGGGTGCGTAATCCGCCATGCGCCGATCGAGCAGGAGCGCATTGGTGCATAGATACACGAATTTTTTGCGTTGGATGAATCCCGCCACGATCTCGGGCAGCTCTTTGTGAATCAGTGGCTCGCCCCCGGCAATCGATACGATCGGCGCGCCGCATTCGTCGATGGCGCCCAGGCATTCCTCGACGCTAAGCCTTTTGTTCAGGATTTCCTCGGGGTAATCGATCTTGCCGCAGCCCGCGCAGGCGAGGTTGCAGCGAAACAGTGGTTCAAGCATTAGCACCAACGGATACTTCTCGCGACCGCGAAGTTTCTGCTCCAGAACGTAACGCGCGACGCGGTATTGCTGGATTAATGGGACTCCCATTCTTAACCCCCCAGTGCGTTGTAGCTTTTTCGTTGAATGATCAATGAACTGAATTGCGCTTTTGTTGCATATATGCCATTAAGATACTGTACCCTGCGCGCAATGTACAGCAAAATTACAACGAATTCTTGCCAGCGCGGATAGCTGTATCCCATAATGTGATATTTCCTAGATCGAGGCTTGACGATGGCTACTCGCTACTCGCTGTTGCACACGATCGATACGCCCATGGACCTGCGCCGGCTACCAGAGTCCAAACTCGCGCCGCTGGCCGCCGAGCTGCGTGCGTTTGTTCTTGACTCCGTGAGCAAGAGCGGCGGGCATTTCGCGGCGGGTCTCGGTACCGTTGAGCTCACGATCGCGCTGCACTACATATTCAACACCCCGGAAGACCGCATCGTGTGGGATGTCGGCCACCAAGCGTATCCGCATAAGATCCTCACCGGACGGCGCGAGCGCATGGACACGATCCGGCACTGGGGAGGTCTCGCGCCGTTTCCCAAGCGCGACGAAAGTCTCTACGACACCTTCGGCGTCGGCCATTCCAGCACCTCCATCAGTGCGGCGCTCGGAATGGCGATCGCCGCGAAACGCCAAGGGTCTGGCCGCAAAGCCGTCGCCGTCATCGGGGACGGCGGCATGACCGGCGGGCTCGCGTTCGAGGCTATGAACCATGCGGGGGATCTCGGTATCGATCTGCTGGTGGTGCTGAATGACAATGACATGTCTATCTCTCCGAATGTCGGGGCGTTGTCGAACCGCATCGCTCAAGTCTTGTCGGGACGTCTCTATGCCACCGTTAAGGAAGGGAGCAGGAAGGTCCTGTCGAGCATGCCGCCGGTGTGGGAACTTGCGCGTCGCGCCGAGGAACACGTCAAGGGGTTGATCATACCGGGCACCCTGTTCGAGGAGCTGGGGTTTAATTACATCGGTCCGGTCGATGGGCATGATCTCTCGGCCTTGCTGACGACAATTCGCAACCTGCGTCAATTGCACGGTCCCCAGCTCTTGCATGTCATAACGAAGAAAGGCAAGGGCTATGCGCCGGCCGAGGCGGATCCTGTCAAATACCACGGCGTCACGCCCTTCGATCCGGTGCAGGGTATTGTCTCCTCGAAGGCCCCGAGTAAACCTACCTATACCAAGATCTTCGGCGATTGGATCTGTGACATGGCGGCGCGCGATCCACGGCTGGTCGCCATCACCCCGGCGATGCGCGAGGGCTCTGGCCTGGTGCGATTCCAAAAGGAATACCCGGACCAGTATTGTGACGTCGGGATCGCCGAGCAACACAGTGTCACCGTGGCGGCTGGGATGGCCTGCGAGGGTCTGAAACCGGTGGTTGCGATCTATTCGACTTTTCTGCAGCGCGGCTATGACCAAGTCATTCATGATGTCGTCAATCAAAAGCTCCCGGTGCTTTTTGCCATCGACCGCGCGGGGCTCGTGGGCGCGGACGGTCCCACCCATAACGGCAGCTATGATCTGACCTTCCTCCGCTGCTTGCCCGGGATGGTGTTTATGACGCCTTCCGATGAGAATGAATGCCGGCAGATGCTCTATACCGGATTCCTGCTCGATGGGCCGACGGCTGTCCGCTATCCGCGCGGGGAGGGCCCGGGGATGCGCGTCGAAGAGGCCATGACGGCCTTACCCGTCGGCAAAGCCGAGGTTAAGCGTGCGGGTAAGCGCATCGCGCTGTTAGCGTTCGGGACGATGGTCGCACCGGCGCTCGAGGCGGGCGAAGATCTCCAGGCCACGGTCGTCAATATGCGCTTTGTGAAACCCCTCGACGTGGAGTTGCTGTCGCAACTGGCCGAAACCCACGAGTTGCTGGTGACGGTCGAAGAAAACGTGGTCGCCGGGGGCGCTGGCGCCGGGGTCGCCGAGATGCTTGCAAACCAAGGCCGGCATCCGCCCATCGTGCATTACGGCTTGCCCGACCGGCTGATCCAGCACGGTACGCGAGAGGAGATGTTGGCGGACGCGGGACTGACCAAGGAAGGTCTCCTGGAGTTTATACGCCGGCACGCCAGTGGGCTGGTGAAGGTCAGCGGCCCAAGCCTAATAGCCCTGTGAGCGATTAGGCGCTGGGCTCAGAGGCTGTGAAAAAATTGTTTGCAGGGGGATCGCCAATTGATCATGAATATGCGATCTTAGCACCATGAGCAAAGAACCTTCGCTGTTCCCTGA
>MUGK01000211.1 GCA_002007425.1 Chromatiales bacterium USCg_Taylor
CGGTAACGAACAGGCGGTCATTGCGCGCGTCGTAAGCGATCCCGTTCAGGACATCGACGCGGGTTGCTCTGTCGGCTTCACTGAGCAAGCCGCGCAAATCAATCCAGCCCGTGATCTGACCCGTTTGTAGGGCGATCCTGACGATACGGTCGGTCTTCCATACATTCGCAAACAGTTCGCCGCGGACAGTTTCGAGCTCGTTCAATTGAGTGACTGCCGTTGTGCCGTCGCGCACCGTTTGGCGGCCTGTCTCACGAGATGTAGTTGCATCGAGGAACCGCAGCGTTGCCGTACCGTCGCTCATGATGAGCCGCTTACCATCGTGGGTGAGCCCCCAGCCTTGGCCGGAGTAATGAAACGTCCGCTTGACTTGAAAATTCATCCGGTCGTATACGAATCCCAGGTTCGAGGTCCAGGTCAACTGCACGAGATCCGACTCCCAGCTTGTCAAACCCTCTCCGAAGTGCTCACGGGACAGCGCGATCTGCTGTAGCACCCTGCCCGTTTCTAATTCGACTTTCCGGAGCGTCGAACGGCCGTTCACCCCCGTGCTTTCGTAGAGGAAGCCGTCAACGTAGGTCAAGCCCTGCGTAAAGGCATTGCGATCGTGGGGATAGACGCGCACGACTTCGTACCCATGCGTGGGCGCGCTTTGGTTCACAAAGCTCCGCTCTAGCGACGACGA
This sequence comes from Chromatiales bacterium USCg_Taylor, assembly GCA_002007425.1. Lineage (GTDB taxonomy): Bacteria > Pseudomonadota > Gammaproteobacteria > JACCXJ01 > JACCXJ01 > USCg-Taylor. The sequence goes on from MUGK01000211.1 coordinate 686, forward strand.
TGTAGTTACGATGAACGGAAAGCTCAGCGCTAGAACTGCAAAAACGATCACACGATTTCGAGAGCCCAAGACGTTAAGGTTGGAATGGGTTTTATTCATTCTGAAAACCCCGCCGTTTACGGCGGGCACTTTAGCATTGGGGTTTCCAAAGGGGAGTAGTGCAACTCTCCCCTTTGGTCAAGGGCGGGGTTCGTATCCCGCCCGCGAAATAAAATTGACTATCGCAGTCATGATGCCGACTGGCAGCGTGTTAAGGAAGCTCTGCAAAAGTGTCGCGAGCAAGCCCAGATGCGCGAAGCCGCGGAGCGAGTCGCGAGACATATCAGGGAGATAGGCGAGCGGCGAGCGAGCACGCGACAAAGCAGATGGGCTGCGCAGTAACTCTTGCAGAGCTTCCTCAAGAAGCTACCACCGATCCTACGTATAAACATGCCAGGGCAAAGTAAACCACAAAGCTGAGCAGCAACAACGCCTGGGAGGCACGGCTCGGACGCGCCCATTGCGGTAATTCCGGGGACAAGTAGCGATAGTTCAAATAATACAGCGCGAGCGGGAAAATCACGGTCCCGATGAATCCGATCACGGCGCTCATGAGGATTAAAGGACCCGGCGCATCAAGCAGCATGGTCAACGACGTGACTATGGTGAGTACCCCTAAGAAAACATAGTAGAGATAGCGCATCTCGTAGCGCCGCGCCTTAGGAAACAGCACATGGACAATGTCGGCTTGGATGCGGCTCACCGCATCGGCCGTCGCCAACCAAGTATCCGTTAGAAACGCCGCGGCGACGATGAGAAATAAGACGCGCCCCACCTCACCCCAGCTCACCTCGCAAAAATTGGCTCTGCACCACCGCCAGTTGGTACTCCTCGGGCAACAAACCTTGAGGAAACAAAAGCGCGTAGGAGAGAAGACAGGTCATCAGTGTGGTGAACAGGTTGCCAATGATCCCGAAGGAGACATCGGCGCGCAGGAAGCGGCGCCACGATCGCCACCGCCGCGCATTCTCGGGTGCGCTTTCGGGAAGATTGCCGTCGTGGCTGACGATTTCGGGTTTACCCGCGAGCGGTCCGGTGATTCTCCCCATATGCACGGCCATCCCGCTGCCCTTATCCCGCAACCAATAGGAATAAAACAACGCCCAAAAACCGCCGAGCCCAGCGAAACTGACGGCCGTGAGAAGCTTCGTCGCATCCCGCGGATCCCAGGATCTCGGCATAGGGCCTGTCGATCCATAGAGTCCTGGTAGGAACTCAGGAATCGACTTTACCACGTCAGGTTGTGTGCAAGCCCAGAGCAAGCCAAAAACGGTCACGGCCGCCACCGCCTTCATGAATCGTTCGATGAAGGTGTAGATGACGCCGCTTGTGAGAAGGGCGATGAGGAAGACGGCGATCGAGACATACCCCCAGAAGAGCGTTTGACCGCGTTGCGTCCAGCCCTTTGGAAAATCGGCGAGCGCCGCGATCGCCGTGCCTCCCGCGCTTGCGAAGGCGCCGAACCAGAGAAACGACAGCGTCATCAGCAACCACAGGAAGATGCCGAAACCACGGTGGAGACGGATAAACCCGTGAAAAATACTCTCCCCGGTCAATAGGGTGTAACGCCCGATCTCGATGTTGAGCGGGTATTGCAAGAGGCAGGCGGGAATCAACACCCACAGAAAAGTTAAACCGTATTTTGCGATGATGTAAGGCCACCAGATCAGCTCGCCGCTCCCCTGCGCGAGCGCCATCCACACGACGCCGGGTCCAAGCGCCGCCCACCAGCCGGGAAACGGCGGTAACGGTCTCCGGCCGTAGCAGGTGCCGGCGTGGCCATCGGCGCCGGAGAGATCGCGCGCGGCCGGCGTCGTAGCTACCAATATTCTAGGCGGGAGGTGCCGACCGCTTCCAAGGCTCAAGCGCCTCCATCCCCGCATACCAACGCCGGATTTCGGTATACGGCGCCATCGGGTAAGCGGCCGCTTCGGCGAGCGCGAGCGGAGCGCCTACGGAATAATCGGCTAGGGTCGTGGAATTACCGGCCAACCACGTTCGTCCCATGAGGTGATTGTCGAGAACCTTGGCAAAACGATGGAAGCGCTCCTCTGCCTTTCTAAGCTCCGCCGGATCCGGGTCGCCGAGGTGCAGAAATTTCTTTACTAGATGTTCGTAAATGTAAATCCCGCACGCGCTGCCGAAATGCGCGAGCCCCCAACACTGCCAGCGGTTGATGTCGGCTTGCGCCTTGGCATCAGAGGGCCAAAGCGTCGATCCGGGCTTCTTTGAACCTTCCAGTTGCATAAATTCTGGGGGTAAGCGGCGGGAAATGGCGTCGGACATAGGGTTTAGTGAGTTTTTTGCTTTTCGCTGGATATCACCGTGGG
>MUGK01000212.1 GCA_002007425.1 Chromatiales bacterium USCg_Taylor
GACGGTCGCGGCAAAAGGAATCACTCGCCGCGAGACCGAGGGTGCGAGAGTGACTTGGATGTCCTGTCGCACATACCGAGGGCCGCGGCGCAAACGCTGGCTCACTTTGCAGGTTTGGTGGGGCAACGGGAGCGGAGGCGAAAGAAGAGCGCGCTAAGGGCAACAGCGACAGTGATTGCAATCATCACTTAAGACGATATCAAGTGTCCGAGGTGATGTACAAACGTTCCGCCGCCAGGCGCTGGCAAGGATGCCGCAGGAGATTGCCCGACGCTTTGGGTTGGCGTTTCGGGTGCTTGCCGCCAATCGCGGAGGCGCGGCTGGACATCTCGAAGCTGCGAGGTAGAGAGGGCTATCGGCTTCGGATCGGCGGACGGCGTGCGCTGCATCGCATCGATGGCGAACGGTTAATTATTGAGGTGATGCGAATAGACTGCCGTCGTAGCGTGTACAAATGAACGCAAAGCTCGGTAGTGTCTCAGTTTGAATTTCGGCTTCCGACCCAACTGCAGACGTTCGTCTCTACCAAAAAGCCGACATTCGCATTCTCAAAAATCCAGTGGACTCGTCGCCTCCTCCGCCATCCTGCGTTGCGCCGACTGCGCCCATGAGAAGCTCGTGGCCTTCTCCTGTAAGAAGCGTGGATTTTGCCCCGCCTGCGGGTCGCGACGCATGGCAGAAACCGCCGCTCACCTGGTCGATCACGCCATCCCCCGGGTGCCGGTGCGCCAATGGGTATTATCGTTTCCGATCTCGTTGCGCTTGCTGTTCGCCGCCCATCCCGATCTGCTCGCGCCCGTCTTGCAAATCGTCCCCCAGGCCATTGCGACATTTCTGATCCAACAAGCGGGACTCAAACGCACCGAAGCCCACACCGGCGCGGTCACGCTGATCCGGCGCTTCGGATCGGCCGCCAATCTCAACATCCATCTGCACTGCCTCGTGCTCGATGGAGTCTATCGTAGCACCGAGGGCGTCCCGGAATTTCATGCCGTGCGCGCACCCACTTCCGTGCAGCTGCAGGCTTTACTCGGCCGGATCATCAAGCCCTCATGCGGTTATGGACACGTCAAGGCTATCTCATTTGAAGAGCAGGGCATGACCTACCTGGCCGACAGCGATCCGGAGGCCAGGGCATCGGCTGAGCTGACAGCTCATTCCTCGCGGTGCGGCCGGCGCACCGGCACAAACGCGTTGTCGAACACGTAATCCGCCACGCGCCGGCCCAGGGCGATACTTGCGGTCTTGTCGAACACCCAGTGGACACCGAGGTAGATTCGGCTCTGACCGTTCTCTTCCTCGGCCTCGGAGAGCGACGAGAAGCTGCGCGGGACGAGCGGGCGCACGCTCCCATTGTTGTCCCGCGTCACGCCGTTGAACTCGTCCGACACGAAGGTGAAGGCGATGTCGTCGGTCCCGTAGAAGTTGCGCAGGGTCTGGAAGAGGGCGCCCCCGAATCCGGCATGCCCGGACGGGTATGCCGGGAAGAACGGCGTGAAGTTCGGCTCGTTGAGGTTGCTGGCCTGCGCGCCGAGCGGCGTGAAGGTTAGATCTCCGACAGTCGCGGGATTGCCATCACCGGCGCCCGTCGGGCCGGTCCCCTCGTCGGCCTCGCGGATGCCGGTGACCGGGCGCCAGAACTCGTAGAAGTACTTCGACTCCCAGATGGCGATGCCGGCATCGCCCATCGCCACGTTCACAAGCGCCAAGAGCCGCGCGAGTTCGACGGCCTTCGAGCCCATCTGGTCGGCGATTTTTACCGCGATCTGGTTGTACAGCCGCGGCGGCGTGCCCAGATCCGGCGTTCCGTCGTAAGACCAGTAGATCCCCACGATCGTCTGGTCTTCGGTTCGCTCCGTCGCGGTGACGACACCGTCGCCGCCCAGGCGCTTCACCTGATCGAAAGCGGCCGCATACTCCGGACTGTCCAGGGGAGGGGGAGGCGGGGCACGGAACTGGTCAACCGACTCCAGGACAAACGGGTTGACCGCGCCCCAGTGTGCGCCCAGAGCGAACGGGATCTGGCTGATCGGGTCTTGGCGCCACTTCCCCGGTTCGTCACTCGTGATGAAATCGACGCCGACGCGAGGCTCGGCATGCAGTGAGCCATCGTCGGTCCTGAGTGCGAGGATCTCGGCAGCCGCCTGGCGCCCAAGATCAATCCCGTTGTCCTTTGCGCCTCCGTCCCGGAGCTGGCTGAGGTCTTCGGCGAGCCGCTCGTCGAAGCTCGCCGTCTGCGAGGGGTAGAGTGCGACCAGCGTATCGTGCGCCGCCTCTGCGATCGCGGCGTTCATGGAGGTGCCGGCGGGTGCGGGAGGAAGGCCGGTATAGCTCTGATAGCCGCCGGCGATCGCGTTCACCGCATCGAAGATTGCGATGTGGACGATCGCCATCGCCCGGCCCGTCCGCCCGGGCCCGACCTGCTCCCCGAAGACCCTGTTCTCGCCGGGCGTCACGGGCGTGTGGTCGATCCCGCTGGCGTTGATCGCGATTTCGTTCCAGCAACGGACTCGGGTCGTCGAGCGGACCCTGTGCCGCGGTGGACAGCTCGGCGCTGCGCGGAGTTGCGGCACGGCGTTGTAGAGCGGCCCCCACGCGTCACCGCCACCGCTGGCGAACCCGCCCGCCCAGGCGGGTGCGGCTAGACTCAGGATGAGAATAGCCAGTGTTGGAACAAGCGACCTCCGGTTTCGCTTCATGATCATGCCCTCTTGGTGATTGTCTTCATTGTTTTTTGGCCCGCCTCCGCGGGAGGGACGCCGGTTATCCGGCGCCCCCCGCACCGACGTGGTATCGCTACGCATCCGTCACGAGCAACTGATGCGGCTGGACTTCCACCAGCTGCACTGCAGCCTTGTCGGCTGCTCCTGTACGCTTCGCCCATCTCGTGTTCACCCGCGAGTTTACGACCGTCCGCTGGACGTTTGCGCCGCGGCCCTCGGTATGTGCGACAGGACATCCAAGTCACTCTCGCACCCTCGGTCTCGCGGCGAGTGATTCCTTTTGCCGCGACCGTCC
>MUGK01000213.1 GCA_002007425.1 Chromatiales bacterium USCg_Taylor
CGGGCGCGATGGCGATGTAACCCTCATCGGCATCGCTCCAAAACACTTCCACGAGATACTCACGTATGCGCGCCATATTTCTTTACCATTTCGTCAAGTTGTTTGGCTTGATAAGGCTTGATGTAACCGCCGCAATTTTGGAAGTTAAGCATCAGCGGTTCGCCTTCACGCCCATAGGTGCAATGCGATCCCTTACCGCCTTTCCGCTCGAATCCTAACCATTCCGCGATCCGACAAGCATCCGTGAACGTATCGACTTGTGACTGTTGCGGATCGCCGCGAAAAGCCTCTCCTTTCTGGTCACGGCTCAGACCGTTTCGATCAAGCCAGTCGGCCATGCAGCGGGACCACCTCAGCGCCGCCTTTCAAGCTGTCCAGATAGTCCGCCCAGGCTTGCATCATCTGACGCCGCTCGGGCAGGTGCTCGGCGTAGTTGTAAGCCGCGCGTACCGCGTCGCGCTCGCCGTGGGCAAGCTGGCGTTCGATGGCGTCTCGGTGCCAACCTTGCTCGTTCAGTAGGGTGGGCGCCATGGATTGGGGTCGATGCCCGCCGCCAGTTGCTTGCGGGCCGCGTCGCGCTTGTCGCGGGCCTGCTTCAAGCCCACGGCGGGGTAAACACCCATGGATAGGGTCCGACGCTTACCGGCAAAGCGGTAGTCGAAGCGCCACCAGCGGGATCCGTTCGGGTTGAGCAGTAGGGTACAGCCCGCCGCCGTCGAAGAGCTTGATGGGCTTCTCGCCGGGCTTGGCGCTGCGGATCGCGGTATCGGTCAGGGGCATGACGGTAACTCCTTCGCCGTAGTGTTCAGTTACCGTCAAAGTATTCCCTTGGATGCTGATTTGGTGCCGATGGCCGGACTCGAACCGGCACGGCTCGCGCCACTGCCCCCTCAAGACAGCGTGTCTACCAATTTCACCACATCGGCTTTTCTGATTCGCGAATACTGCCTATGCTAATCGAATCTAATCGACGTTGTGCCTCATCGCCGAGCGCATCAGCGGCTCTTCTCCGCCGGAATCTTCTTCGCCGCGGGCTTTTCCGCGGGCGTCGCGGAGTCTTCAAGCGGCGCGGCCCCAGGCTCCGGGGCAGGCTTCGCCTCGCCCTTTACCGGATCGTTAACGGAGGGACGCGCCGCGTCCGGGCCGCTCCCCTCGCTCTCCTTCTCGGGCGCCGGGGCTGCCGTGGGCTGCGCCGGCTCAGGATCGGGGGGCGCCGTTTTCTTGTCATCCGGCGGTGCGGCGGGCGCAGCTTCTCCCGCCTTGGATGTGCCTGTGCCCGCCGGCACATCCGCGTCTTTGGCGCCTTCGGCGCGACCTTCGGGTTTCGCATCCGGTCCGACATCGGGCCGGTCGTCGTCCCCTATGATCTCGGGCACTTGAGGCAGGTCGGTGTCTTCCGCGCCGTCGGTTGCGGGTTTATCGTCCTCGATCGGCTCAATCGTGGTTTCCACGACATCGGTCGAGTCGCTGTCCGCGGCGTTCTGGATCAGGCTCGGTGTCTCGACCGTGCTGGCCGACAGATGATTGAGCCAGAAGCTGGTCGAGAAAAAACACAATGCGAGTACCGCCGTCGTTTTGGATAAAAACGAGGCCGAGCCGCGCGCGCCGAACACCGTCGCGGAAGCGCCGCTACCGAAGGCTGCCCCCGCATCCGCGCCTTTTCCGTGCTGGACCAGGATGAGACCGATCAGGAATAACGAGATCAGCACGTGAAATACTAAGACCGCTGCGTGCATTAAAAGAACTCCACAATCTATGCCGCTCGGCAGATGGCTAAAAACTCATCGCTAACCAACGAGGCTCCGCCGACCAACGCCCCATCGATATCCGCCATGGCAAACAAGGCCCCGGCGTTCGAGGCCTTGACACTTCCGCCGTAGAGGATCGTTAACACCTTGGCAAGCTCCGGATCACGCGCAGCGATACAGCGCCGGACGAAGGCGTGCACGGCTTGCGCTTCCTCGGGCGAGGCCGTCCGCCCGGTGCCGATCGCCCACACCGGCTCGTAGGCGACGACTGCTGCGCGAAACGCCGCGATGCCGGCATGATCCAGTACCGCGCCTAGTTGCCGCGCCACGACCTGCTCCGTCCGGCCTGCCTGCCGCTCGGCCAGGGTCTCACCCACACATAGGATCGGGATCAAGCCGTGGGCAAGCGCGCGTGCGAACTTTCGCCCCACCAGATCGTCGCCTTCGCCCATCAGCGTCCGGCGCTCCGAATGACCGACGATTACGTGCCGGCAATTATAGTCCCTCAGCATCGAACCCGACACCTCGCCGGTGTAAGCGCCGGACTCCTCGCTCCAAAGATTTTGGGCTCCCAGCGCGATCGCCGTTCCCGCGAGCCTTTCCGCGACGCACGGCAGATACACATACGGGGGAAACACCGCGACCTCGGCGCGCACGCCCGCGTCGATCCCGCGTTTTAGTTCCTCGACGAGAGTTTCAATCGCGGCGCGCGTGCCATGCATCTTCCAGTTGCCGGCCACCAGCCGCGGTCTCATCCTGTCCATTCCTCTAAAGCTCAAAAGGCCGCCAAGGTTAACTGCTCGCTAAGCGGAAATCAATTTGCGTGAGCCCGCGGGCGTATCGGAATCCGCCTCGGGGAATAGAAAATGCATCGTCCCGCGAAGCTATCTACACCGCGACGCTCGCGAACCTAACCCGCGCCGCGGCGAAAGTATGAATTATATCGTTTGCGCCGCGGCCCTCGGTATGTGCGACAGGACATCCAAGTCACTCTCGCACCCTCGGTCTCGCGGCGAGTGATTCCTTTTGCCGCGACCGTCC
>MUGK01000214.1 GCA_002007425.1 Chromatiales bacterium USCg_Taylor
AATCTACTCGTCGTTAAGGCACTCACTCATACGGGCTCTCAACCTGATCAATGCCTGAGCGTGAATTTGACAGACGCGTGATTCACTTACGCCCAACACCTCCCCAACCTCTCTTAGATTGAGCTCATCGTCGTAATAGAGAGACATGACTAAGCGTTCTCTCTCGGGAAGGCCAGTGATCGCGTTTGCCAGTGCTTGCAGGAAATCTTGGCTCTCCGCGTATTCATGTGGTATCGGAAATTTCTGCGTCAAACCTTCCGTCGTCCCCTCGACTCTCAATGGGACGTCCTCGAAGCTGAAAACCTTGTGCGATGTGGCGTCATGGAGGATCTGATAGTATTCATCGAGCGTAATGCCTAGCCGCTCGGCTACCTCCGAGTCGCGCGCATCACGCCCTTGCTCTGCTTCAATTTCTTGTACGGCTTTGGCCACCTGTCGAGCCTTGCGGTGCAGCGAGCGGGGAGCCCAATCGCCCTTACGGATCTCGTCAAGCATCGAACCGCGGATGCGGATCCCGGCGTAGGTCTCGAAGCTTGCCCCTTGCGAAGGATCGTAATTTCGCGAGGCTTCCAGCAAGCCGATCATTCCCGCTTGAATCAGATCATCGATTTGCACGCTGGGCGGCAGCCGACTAATGAGGTGATGCGCAATCCGTTTAACGAGCGGGGCATACCGCGTTATTAGATCATCAGCATATGGCTGGCTGGCGCTTGCTTGAGCAGTTGTCCTGGATACTGCCAATTCGTTCACGTCTTGACTGCCCCCGCCGCCTGGCCAGACTGAATAAGTCGTTCAACAAAAAACTCGAGTTTGCCGCTTGCCGCTGTCGGCGTGGGCCATTTATCGGATTGGATGGCAATATTCTTGAATGCCGCCGCGGTAGCGCACTCTGGATGCGCCTCATAGAGAGCGCGCCGGTGTAGAGCCAGGTTGGTGATGCGATGGTCGTATGGGATCGTACCGATGAGGTCAAGAGCGACGTCGAGGAACTGTTCCGTGATTACTACAAGCTTTTGGAAAAGCACCTGTCCTTCTTGGGCGCTGTGCGCCATGTTCATGAGCACCCGAAACCGGGATAACCCGTAATCGCTATGCAATATCTTGATAATCGCGTAGGCGTCCGCTACCGAGCTAGGATCATTACAGACAACGATAATGACCTCTTGGGATGCCGTACAAAATCGTATGACGTTGTCGGATAACCCAGTGGCTGTATCAATAATCAGTATATTGGTCATGTGTGCGAGCACGCTAAATGCATTGACCAGCCCGGCATGTTCGGTGGCGCTCAGCGCCGTCATACGTCTGGTCCCAGAGGAAGCCGGAATGACGTTAATTCCGTAGGGGCCGCGTAGCACAATATCCTCAATGCCGCAGCTACCCTCGATGACATGCGATAGGTTTAACACCGGTTTAAGATCCAGCAGAACATCGACGTTCGCTAATCCGAGGTCGGCGTCAAGCAGGGTCACGGCCTTCCCGAGGGCGGCAAAAGCGAGACCTAGGTTGATGGCGACGGTGGTTTTACCCACGCCGCCCTTGCCACTGGTGATAGCCAGGACGCGGATCGGGGATTGACTTCCGGGCCGCGGCGTGTGGCGTAGCACGGTACTAGGCTGCGCCGAAACCATCGCGCATCTCGCCGTGTGGTTGCCGTTGATCACATATTTTGTTCAGTCCGTTGAGCATTTGATTTTATAAACGGATTCGACAGGGATACCCTCTCGGGTATTGACTCGGCGGAAGGAAGCAAGGAGTGATCCAGTAAACTGTTGCCTGGCATCGCAGGCGTTTCTTCCATAGAGACCAACAGGGTAGTAATAAACGCGCGCACGCCCGAGTCAGGCGCGTCCGTGAGCTTGACGGGGCCGCGCGTTAATCTCGTTTCATTCGCCAGAATCTCGACGAAGGTGCGTAGGCCGCGGATCCCTTCTCGCGGCGCGGTCGCCACACCGTCCGCGCCGGAGTGGATTGGAACTGCGGCGAGCCGCTTGGCCCGCCCTATGCCCACCGGCGAATCACTGGAAAATGTTTGATGTCTTTGCAACGCCACAGGGGAGCAAAAGAATCAGGCTGCTAAAGTAATTTTCCGTAATAACGATAATCGAGATGCCTAAAGGCGGGGTACTCCGTATTAATCACGTTATAGCGCGTGGAGAAAAACGAGATGGCAACGGTGTTAACGATCTTGGCGGTCGATGACTCGCGTTCCGTGCGTGACATGGTTGCTTTCACCTTGAGAAACGCCGGCTTTGACGTCATTGAGGCCGTCGATGGAGTAGACGCATTGAATCGGGCGCAGAGCGGTAACGTCAATCTTGTCTTGACCGACATCAACATGCCCAACATGGACGGAATCGCGCTCATCAAGGAGCTGCGCAAGCTACCTGGATACCGGTTCACCCCTATCCTGACGCTCACCACGGAATCGTCTCCAGAAAAGAAGGTGGAAGGTAAAGTAGCAGGCGCCACGGGCTGGATGGTGAAACCGTTTAATCCCGATCAACTGATTGCCACCATCAGGCGGGTGATCGCCTAGCGCGCATGCCTTCGGGCGCGCTCGCGGCAAATACGGCATACGGCACGGCGGGACCAGCAAGCTAATCAGCAGCGAGCCTCGAGCGTCAAAAAAAGCGGGGCCTACGAGAGAACTCTTTATGCCGGTGGATTTATCCCAGTTTCACCAACGACGAGCCATGGAAGGCGGAACGCCGAGGCGAGGAGCCCGCGATAGCCGTCCTCTAGATGGACGGCGTAGAGTCATTGAGCGAAGGCACGCGC
>MUGK01000215.1 GCA_002007425.1 Chromatiales bacterium USCg_Taylor
GCCCGGCAGCGCGAACAGGGCGAAGCCCGCCGCGGCCGTCACCGGACCCACCACCAACGGCAGCTTGGATCCGAAGCGATCGACCAAGGTCCCCGCCCAGCGCGACAGTACGAACATGATGAGAATGAACGGCAACAGCGCCGCGCCCGCCGCGGTGGCGGTATAGCCCTGCACCTGGATCAGGTTGAGCGGGAAGAAGTACAGGCCTCCGCCCAAGGCCGCATACAACAACAGCGTGAGCAGGTTGGCGCCACTGAAGTTGCGGATCCGAAACAGCTGCAGCGGCAACATCGGAGAGCGTGCGCGCAGTTCGACCACGACGAACACCATCGCCGCTGCGACTCCGACGAGTAGCGCGGCTAGCACTGCCGGCGAGTCCCATTGTTGTATAGGGGCCTCGATGAATGCGTACACGATGCCGCCCAGCGCAACGGTCGCCAGCAGCGCCCCCCAGAGATCCAGGCCACCGGTGGCGGAAACGCCGCGGCTCTCTGGAACACGCAGCCAAGTGATCGCGAGTGCCACGATCGCCAGCGGCACGTTGATTAGAAACGCCCACACCCATGAGTAGTGATCGACCAGGAAGCCTCCCAGCACCGGGCCGAGGGCGGCCGTGATTCCGCTGAACCCAGACCAGGTGCCGATCGCGCGGCCCCGCTCCTTTGCAGGGAAGGACGCACTGATGAGCGCCAGGCTGCCCGGCACCAGAAGTGCGGCACCCACGCCCTGCACTGCGCGCGCCGTGATGAGCTGGCGGATGTCCGCGGACAGCGCACAGGCGACCGAGGCCGCCGCGAACAGCACCACGCCGATCGCAAAAATTCTGCGCCGACCGAAGTGGTCTCCCAGCGAACCGCCGACGAGCAGGAGCGCGGCCAGGAACAACGCGTACGACTCCACCACCCACTGCGCCTCGAACGCATCGGCCTGCAGATCGCGTTGAATAGCGGGCAGGGCAACGTTGACCACCGTGCCGTCGATGAACGCCAGACTCGAACCGGCAACCGCCGCGACCAGCACCCATCGCCTCGACGCCGGCGCGCATGGTGTGGTCTGTCTGCCGTGTAGTATCAGCGCGTCATCGCACGGCGGCTTGCCGATCTGACTCATGGGCTGTACGCCTTCGCTCGCGTCGACAGTCCTGGAACCGGTCCGAAAGCTCGATGCTCCGCACCGTCACCCACGTGTCAGCCGCGCGGTGGGTCGTGTGATTGGGAAGACGAACGAGCGGCCGGCGGGATCTCAGCCGCCGTTTCTGCCGCTAGCTCGGCGTTACCGACGTAGCGCGTCGCCCACGCCGCCAGCACGCCGGCAACGTAGGCGGCGTCCTCACGCCGGGTCAGCAGGTGATCGGCAGTGTCCAGCGAGACGAAGCTCTTCGGATGACGCGCCTTGGCGAAGATTTGCGCAGCGTTTTCGATGCCGACGATTTCATCCTTGGGGCCGTGGAAGATCAGTAGCGGCTTGCGCATCGAGGCGACGGCGTCGTCGAGACGCTGGCGGGCGATGTCGTCGAGAAACTCGCGACGGATGCGAAAGCTGCGACCGGCGAGCTTTACCTCCGCCTGGCCATCACGCTCGATTGCCGCCACCGCGTCCCCGAAGAGATGGCATACGTGCGTTGGATCGGCCGGAGCGTTGATGGTGGCGACAGCCGCAGTTTCGGGGATCCGCCCCGCGGCCGCGAGTACCGCCGCACCGCCGAGGCTGTGGCCGATCACGAGCCTAGGCGCACGGCGGGTGGCGCGCAGGAAGGCCGCTGCAGCAAGCAAGTCCTCCACGTTGGAGGAGAAGTCAGTGCTGGCGAAATCGCCTCCGCTCCCACCGAGGCCGGTAAAGTCGAAGCGCAGCACCGCTATGCCGCGCTCGGCCAGTGCCGCGCTGATGCGGCTCGCCGCGAGCGAGTCCTTGGAGCAAGTGAAGCAGTGCGCAAATAGCGCGTAAGCGGCCGGCTCGCCGGCGGGAACATCGAGCCGCGCCGCCAGGATAGCCCCGCGCGAACCGGGGAACTCAATACGTTCGATGCGTGTGGTCATGCCTTCCTCCAAACCCTATGCGAATGAAGCCGAAGGACTCGTGCCCGCGCGGCATTATACCAACCACTCCCCGCGCCGCTTCAATAGAGATAAAATGCTTGTAAATCCGCGTCGATCGAGTTTTTGTACTATACGCGATGCGTTGCGACGGCCCGGCGGCGGGGCTGGTCGTTGCTGCAAGTAAGGGATGAATTGTGGCAGTATCAGTATTTCGCCTATTACACGCTGAAAGGTCTCGTTTGCGCGCACCGCGTCGGCATGACAGCACACCGCACGCTGAAGCGACGCACGAGACTGTTGCATGGTTCTGTGTGAACATCCGAAACAAGAAAGATAGAGGAGTGTCAACATGTCGAAAGTATTTCCGGGGCGTTACACCGCCGAGATTGACGACGGTTCGTTGTGTTCCTGATTGGAATGCGAGTCAACAATATCTTCGCTGTACGCAAGTGGGTGCCAACAGCGCGGGCGATGGCCAAAATGTTGCGCGCTCTAGATAAACACCCCGAAAAGGGCTTCATGGGCGGGGAGGCGATCCTTTACTGGCGAGGAATCGGCTTAAGGAACCTCTGCAAAAGTCCGCGATCTGATCGGTAGGCGCACCGAATACAGCCGAGGACGATAATGAGCAGACAGATGACACTGGGTACGGGCT
>MUGK01000216.1:0-903 GCA_002007425.1 Chromatiales bacterium USCg_Taylor
TCACAACGCCCCCAGGCATCCCCTGAGGTCCAGGAGTCCTTCTCTCTAAGGGGGACTCTATTACCCTTTTCAGGCTCATTTTAAGATTAGAAAATACTTCCCCATGGGAAAGAGCTTCGTTCTAAAATGCGACTTCGGCCCGGCCGGAGATCAGCCCCAGGCTATTCGCGGGCTCACCACCGGTCTCCAGGATGGGCTCGCCTACCAAACCTTGCTCGGTGTCACCGGTTCCGGCAAGACTTTCACGATCGCCAACGTGATCGAACACGTCCAGCGGCCGGCCTTGATCCTGGCGCCCAACAAGACCTTAGCGGCCCAGCTCTATGCCGAGATGCGTGGTTTTTTCCCCGACAACGCGGTCGAATATTTCGTCTCCTATTACGACTACTACCAGCCTGAAGCCTACGTGCCGGCTTCGGATACATACATCGAGAAAGACGCGACGATTAACCAGCACATCGAGCAGATGCGCCTCTCGGCGACCAAAGCCCTGCTCGAGCGCCATGACACCATCATCGTCGCCACGGTATCGGCGATCTACGGCCTTGGCGATCCGTCCGCTTACCACGGCATGGTGCTGCATCTGGTGCGCGGGGACACCGTGGACCAACGCCGGATCCTGAGACGCTTGGCCGAGCTTCAGTACACCCGCAATGATCTGGAGCTGCGTCGCGCGGCCTACCGGGTGCGCGGCAATGTGATCGACATCTTTCCGGCCGAATCCGAGCGCGAGGCGGTGCGGGTCGAGCTCTGCGACGATAGCATCGAGAGTTTATGCTTTTTCGACCCGCTCACGGGCGAGATCCTGCGCCGGGTCCCGCGCCTCACGGTGTATCCCAAGACACACTATGTCACCGAACGGCAAACGCTGCTCGAAGCCGTCGAGGCGATCAAGATCGATCT
>MUGK01000216.1:933-3581 GCA_002007425.1 Chromatiales bacterium USCg_Taylor
CTGGAGATCGGCTATTGCGCCGGGATCGAGAACTACTCGCGTTACCTCTCGGGCCGCCGTCCGGGGGAGCCGCCGCCGACGCTCTTCGACTATCTGCCCGCCGATGCCTTGCTGGTCGTCGATGAAAGCCATGTCACGATCCCGCAGCTTGGCGGCATGTATCGCGGCGATCGGTCGCGCAAGGAAAACTTGGTGGACTATGGGTTCCGGCTGCCCTCGGCGCTCGATAATCGCCCATTGAAATTCGAGGAGTTTTTGCGGCTCGCGCCGCAAGCGGTCTTCGTTTCGGCAACGCCCGGCCCGTATGAGTTGGAGCATTCGGCTCAAATCGTCGAGCAGGTGGTGCGGCCCACGGGCCTGGTCGATCCGGAGGTGGAGATCCGGGCGCAAGCGACCCAGATCGATGATCTACTTTCCGAGATCAACGCGCGTATTCAGCTCCACGAACGGGTGCTGGTAACGACGCTCACCAAGCGCATGGCGGAGGATCTTACCGATTATCTCTCCGAGCACGGGGTGCGCGTACGTTATCTCCACTCCGACATCGATACCGTCGAGCGGGTCGAAATCATTCGCGATCTGCGTCTGGGGCGCTTCGACGTCTTGGTGGGTATCAACCTCTTGCGCGAAGGCTTGGATCTCCCGGAGGTTTCCTTGGTCGCGATCCTGGATGCGGACAAGGAAGGGTTTTTGCGGTCGGAGCGATCGCTGATTCAAACCGTCGGCCGCGCAGCCCGCAACCTCGCGGGCAGGGCCATCATGTACGCCAACGAGGTAACCGGCTCGATGGAACGCGCGCTGGCGGAGATGGCCCGCCGCCGCAACCGGCAGGTCGATTACAATGTTCTCCACGGCATTACGCCGCGCGGGGTGACCAAGGCGGTGGTCGAGCTCATCGAAGTCAGTTACGCGGAAACCGCGCCCAAGCGTCGCAATAGCGTTAAGGAACCCGAATGCGATTACCGGACCCTCGCGCCCGAACGGGCACTGCAGAAAATCAAGAAACTCGAGGAAAAAATGTTCCGGCATGCACGCGAGCTCGAGTTCGAGCAGGCGGCGCAACTGCGCGATGAGATCGGCCGCATCCGCGCGGCGGTGTTTGGGATCCCCCCGCAACGGGCGGTGATATAATTTGAGGCTCTTCCGCGGAATTTGTAGGTCAGTGGAGAGACGATCTGGCAATGATCGCATGATAGTCTGGGTCTGTTTATTTCGGCCTGGCCACGAGTTTTCGGGTTCGAGATTTCGAGGCAAGGCAGATTGTGCAAACGCAGCCACTTCGTATAGATTCCAGAGGGGTTTCGCGATCCCGTTTTGCCACAAGGCTGGAGCTGTGATATCACATGGCAGCGTGACATACGGAAACCACTCAATCACTTGTTGTGCGTCGCCAAAGCTGCCATTCAGAAAGTGACCTTTGAGCAAATCGTTCGCGCTCATCCTGGATCTGATTGGGTCGAATGACGTTCGGATATCCGAGCACGGATATGACGAGCTCGCCGAAGACGATATCGCCGTGCAGGCCATCCTCGACGGAGCGCAGCGCGGCACAGTCATCGAGGACTACCCAAATTATCCCAAAGGACCTTCCGTGCTAGTGCTACAATTCGATCATGCTGGGCGGCCGATTCACGTGGTGTGGGGAATTCCGAAAGGATTCTCAAGACCCGCCGTCCTGGTGACCGCCTATCGGCCAGATCTGCTTAAGTGGAACGAGAACTTTACGGAGCGGCGAAAATGACTCATCGATGCAAGACTAAGTACGTTCATGAAGGAAGGTACGTCGCTGAAGTTGACGTTGAGGTGATCGAAGACGATACGTCTTGGTCGCCCTATTTGTCTGTCACGGACGCCTATCGGCTCGACAGCGTTCGTGATGCGTTGCGCCGAGGGGATATCAAGACCGCCGCGGCACTTTCGCGGGTCTACACGCTGCAGCCCGTCGCCGCGTCTCAATGACGCACAACGCTGCGGTCAACAGGACGCCGGAGAACCGACGGCGGCGCTACGCGGTAGTTCTCTTGGCCAGCGCCGGTTACCGCAAACGTTAGGCTTGGTTTGAGATTGCCATAGATCAGGGACTCCGGATTCTCTTGCTGACAGCCAACCCCACGGGTACGACGCAGCTTCGACTTGACGAGGAGGCCTGCGAAATCGAGAGTGGCCTTAGCCAGCGTAGCGTGCGCCGCGCGCACGATTGAAATCCACTTTCTCGTTTCGTGCGCATGGCGCACGCTACGCTGGCTTGAAGCAATCAGTAATCCTTAGGAGTTTTCTCGCTTTTCCGTTTCCTCTATAACATGCTCAGCACTCGTTACCCCTGGTAAGTATTTCACGCGCCCGCTCTTACTGACGATAAAAATATACAGCATATCTAGAAGTCCCAGTGTATTGAAAAACAATAGTAGAACAAACCATACCTTGTGACGCTTAGTGGCGGCTATCCAAAGAGCCCAGCCTTTCCAAATCAAAACCCAAAAGAACAGGACCACGACAATGATTGCGCGTTCATCGAGATCGATATCTCCGACTTGATATTTCCTGTCAGATAACCTTCCAGTTGCATAAATTCTGGGGGTAAGCGGCGGGAAATGGCGTCGGACATAGGGTTTAGTGAGTTTTTTGCTTTTCGCTGGATATCACCGTGG
>MUGK01000217.1 GCA_002007425.1 Chromatiales bacterium USCg_Taylor
GATCCTCCCGATCGGGAACGACTCGCTTAGAGTTTGTCGTGTCCTTAAGGCGCGTTAAAAGGGCAAAGCGTCAATCGCTTGCGAGCGTGCGGTTGGCATCGTCGCTATTCGCCATCTTGGTGTAAGGGCCCTCACCATCCAGGGAGAAGACCATCACACCGCCGCCCATCTGCGTGTGCTTTTGCAGATTCGCAAAAGCGCCCACGGCACCAAGCCCGGCGGTTGGATCCTTGAGGTCGAAGACCAGCCCCACGCCTGGCTAGCCGCCAACACCGTAGTAGATAGCGACGTACTGGATCCCGTTATGTTTGTATGTGATGGGATGGCCGACGACACCCGAAGGTAGCTTAAATTGCCAGAGCAGCTTGCCGTTGCGGGAGTCGCGCGCCTTGATGAAACCATCCAACGTTCCGTAGAAAACTATATCTCCTTTGGTCGCCAGGGTGCCTCCCCACACGGAGAAAGGCTCCATCTCCTCCCACGCGAACTCGCCGGTCACGGCGTTGTATGCCTTGATCTGGCCGAGATCCCCCTTCGAGCCACCCTTGGGACCCGGGTACATCCAGAGTGTCGCCCCGACGAAGAACTGGCCCGCGCGGTAGGGAAGCATAAAGGGCTCCCAATCCATGCAGATGTGGTTGATGCCTAAGAAAAACAATTGCTTCTCGGGATCATAGGAATCAAGCCCCTGATTGTGATACCCCATCGCGGAGGGGCAGATGTTCTTGGCCCGGTGGTCCATGCGCGTGGAGTATTCCGGGTCCCGGATCGGGAGGCCGGTCTTGAGGTCAACCTTCTTAGCCCAGTTGACCGTATCGTCCATCTTATTCGCCGATACCAGGTCCCCGGTCTCGCGGTTTAGGGTGTAAATGATCCCATTGCGATCCGGATGGGTGAGAAGCGGGGTGGTCTTACCATTCACCTCCTGATCGGAGAGCATCATGACATTGACGCCGGCGTAGTCCCACTCGTCGTGGGGCGTCTTTTGATAACCGAACTTGGCGAGCCCGGTATCCGCGTCGCGCCCCCAAATGGTCATGGTCCATTTGTTGTCGCCGGGGCGCATGGTCTCGTTCCAAGGGGACGGGTTGCCCGAGCCGTAATAGAACATGTTGAGCTTGGGGTCATAGGCATACCAGCCCCAGTTGGTGCCGCCGCCGATCTTCCAGGCGTCTCCTTCCCAAGTCTTGAGACCCAATCCTTTTTGTCCATAGTGCGGGTTTTCATTATTAAAATTTGCTGCCAGACCCATCTCCTCATCGGGGCCGGTGGCGTACCAGCGCCATTTCATCTCGCCGCTGTCGAGGTCGTAGGCGGTGAGATACCCGCGCACCCCGAGCTCAGCGCCTGACGATCCAACCAGAACCTTATCCTTCACGATGAAGGGTGCAATGGTAAGCGTCGAGCCGACCTTGATATCGGAGTTCTCCATCTTCCAGATCTCTTTCCCCGTCTTGGCGTCCAGCGCCACGATGTGCCCGTCCAATAGGGTCTTGAAGATCTTGCCGTCGGCGTAGGCCAGACCGCGGTTGACGACGTCGCAGCAGGCCACCGCACGCGCCGCCGGGTCCTGCTTGGGCTTGTGCTCCCATAGGATCTCGCCCGGTCTCTCGAGATCGAATGCAAAAGTATTATTGGGGAATGGCGTGTGGATATACATGATGCCGTTCACGACGAGCGGCCCACCCTCGTGACCGTGCAACACGCCAGTCGAAAAGCTCCATGCGGGCCGGAGCCGCTCGACATTGTCCGCTTTTATATCCGTCATTTTGCTGTAGCGCGCGCACGCCTGATCCTTGCATTGCATCACCCAATTCTCATCGCTTTGAGACAAGCGGATGATCTCGTCATTCGAATACGCTGTTGACGCCGTCACGGATAGAGCCGCGGCGGTCACGATAGTGGCAAGATTTTTGGCTGTGATTGTTTGAGACATTGTGACTTGTTCTCCTAGCGCTTCGTACCGCTGAGACAGTTAGCGTGTGGGAAAGAGCGGTTCGTCCCTGAACGTAAGGTCATGAAAGCGTCGCTGGGCCAAGGCCCTTCGACACGCCGTCATGTTATGAGGCGGCTCCGGCCCGCCGCAATGGGACTACCTCACCAATCGATCCCTGTATTATCATTTCCTGCGGCGGGGACTTTCCCCGGAAATCGGGATATCGGAGGTGTTCGAATGGCGATAAGCTGCGTATGAGATCCACCATTACGATCCTCTTGGTCGATGACCATGCCATCGTACGGCAGGGATGCCGCCTGCTGTTGCAGCAGGCTGGGTTCGAGATCGCGGGCGAGGCCTCCTCGGGAGAAGATGCCTACGCGTCCTGCCTCAAGGACCCGCCGCGCGTCGTGATCGTGGACCTGGCCATGCCAGGCACGGGGGGACTCGAGACCATTCGGCGCATCCGCGCCCGCTTCACCAACACGGCGGTGGTCGTTTTCACGATGTATGACGACCCCATGATCGCGACCCGGGCCCTCAAGGCAGGTGCCACCGCCTTCGTGACCAAGACGAGCGCGCCGCGCGATCTAGTCGAGGTGTCTTGCCTCCGAAATCAACTGGACACGTCCGACCTGATTTTGTGAGAGTGCTCACCGGTATCAGGCAACCGCTTCAGCCACAGGCGCCACGCTCAAT
>MUGK01000218.1 GCA_002007425.1 Chromatiales bacterium USCg_Taylor
TTCAAGAAGCCGCTCCATCGCGTTTTCGCGTGCAACCCGGTGAGACAGTGCGGTTTTATACGGAATATTCCCTAACCCTTCCCGCCAGCGACAAGCACGCTTATGTTCAAGCTACATGGGCGCTGTTGAAAAACGGTAGGAGAATTGGGCAAGAGGGCATGGACTACGGATACGCGAAGCCCGGCCGCAATACCGCGGCAACCGAGATACTATTACCCTCGTGGACCGAATCTGGCCAATACACCGTTGAGCATCGGGTACAGGTAGGTAATAGCTTTGATGTCGCGCGTTCGCACTTTGTTGTTGCAAGGTAGCAGCAATCCTACCCGGCATTTGGAACCATCGCTGTATGCAAGAATGGGAGCCTTGACCCCTAAGGCCCTGGTAAAGCATCCACGACGGCGGCCTGCCCGCGGCCGGTTTTCACCAGGATGGGCCGCGCGCCCGCCGCGCGCGCGGCTTCGAGATCCCGCAGCCGGTCTCCCACCGCAGGGGCGTTCTTTAGGCTCACATGGAGCCGGGCCGCCAGGTCCGTGAACAGGCCGGGTTGAGGTTTGCGGCACAGGCAGTTCTGCACGGCCGCGTGAGGGCAAAAGAATATCGCCTCGATTCTGCCGCCCACCTCCGTCAAGCGCTGGATCATCTTTTGGTTGATCAGGTGCAGGGTGCGGACATCGATGATCCCGCGCGCGATCGCCGATTGATTCGATAGCACTACCACCCGGTAGCCGGCGGCGTTGGCGCGCGCGATGGCCTCGAGACTGCGCGGGATAGGGATCCATTCGTCGGGGGATTTGATGAAGCCGTCCGACTCTTCATTGATGACCCCGTCGCGGTCGAGAATTAAGATGCGCATGGGTAGGCAAACCTCATCCGGGCAGTCGCGAGATATCCGCTATTTCAAGAAACAAGACCTTGAGCTGCTGCAATAATGCCAAGCGGTTAGTGCGGAGTCCCGTGTCTTCGCAGAGGACCAAGACCTGGTCAAAGAAGGTATCAATCGGAGCGCGTAAATCGGCCAAGATTTTCAACACGCCCGTGTAGTCGTGGTTACGAAACTTCGATTCGACCGCGGGGGTAATGGCTTGCACGGCCTTCGCAAGCCCGATCTCGGCCGGGTGAGAGAGCAGACGCTCGTCCACGGGCCCTTGCAGGGAGCTCTGGGCTTGTTTCAATAGGTTATTAATTCGTTTGTTGGCGGCCGCCAGGGCGGCGGCTTCCGGTAAGCCTTGGAACGAGCTGACGGCGCGGACCCGCCGGCCGAGATCGTAAGGACAGGTCGGGCGCCGCGCGAGCACCGCCTCGAACACCTCCGGGCTGACACTGTCATCGATGAGGTAGCCGCGCAGGCGCTCCATCATGAAATCGAATACGCGCGCGACTACGGTCTCGCCGTCGATGCGGCCAGCATAGTTGCGCACGGCATGGGTCAGTAGCTCCTCGGCGTCCAAGGCCAGCTCGCATTCCATCATGATGCGCAGGCTGCCAAGCGCGGCCCGGCGCAAGCCAAACGGATCGCGATCTCCGGTCGGGGCTAGGCCAATGCCGAATACGCCGACGAGCGTGTCGAGCTTGTCCGCCAGCGCCAGGGCCTGGCCGGTCTTAGTCTGCGGCAACCGATCGCCCGCATGGCGCGGCAGGTACTGCTCGACGAGCGCCACGGCGACTTCCTCGGGTTCGCCGTCGTGCGCGGCGTAGTAGCGGCCCATCACGCCCTGAAGCTCGGGAAACTCGCCGACGAGATCGGTCAGGAGATCGCATTTCGCCAGTTGTCCCGCGCGCTCGGCGAGCGCCGCATCGCCGCCGATACTGGCGGCGATGTGCGCCGCCAGCGCGGCTAGGCGTTGCGATTTGTCGAACACCGTTCCGAGCTTTTCCTGATACACCACCCCTTTGAGCAGTTCGCGCCGGGCGTGCAGGGGTGTGCGCCGGTCCTGCCGCCAGAAGAACGCCGCATCGGCCAGGCGCGGATTGACCACCCGCTCGTTTCCGCGCCGTACGATCTCTGGGTGCAGGCTATCGATGTTGCTGATGGCGACGAAATGAGGCAGTATCCGCCCGTGATCGTCAATAAGATGGAAGTATTTTTGATGACCTTTTAAGGTCGCGATCAGTACCTCGGAGGGGAGCTCCAGGTAGTGCTTGGCGAAGTCGCCCACCACGGTCACCGGCCATTCGGTCAGGGCCGTGACCTCGGCGAGCAGGTCTGGATCGATCACCGCGGTCCCGCCGATCGCTTGCGCGGCCGCTTCCACCAGGCCGCGGATCGTATCGCGCCGGCGCGCGAAGTCCGCCAACACGCGGCCGCTGGTTTCCAGAATCAACGGATAGGCCGAGGGTCCGTACAACAGGATCGGATCGGGGTGATGAAATCGATGGCCGCGCGTGGCGTGTCCCGCTTTGACCCCGAGCAATTCGGCGGCGAGCGTTTCCGGTCCGAAAAGCAGCACGGCCCAGTGTACGGGCCGCACGAATTCTTCGCTCCCTGTCCCCCAGCGCATGCGCTTTTGGATCGGGAGTTGTGCTAAGGCCGCACGGACGATGCCGGGGATCAGAAGCCCGGCCTGTTGGCCGCGGAGGGTCGAACGATAGGCGAGCCAGTTGCCTTGATCGGTCGCGAGGTGCTCAAGAGCCTCAACCGCGACGCCGCACGACTTCGCGAACCCGAGTGCGGCCGGCGTGGGCCTGTGCTCGGCATCGAAGGCCGCGCTGGCCGCCGGTCCGCGCTTCAGGACCTCCCGATCGGGTTGGGTTTCCGCCAAGCCCTTGATCAGCACCGCCAAGCGGCGCGGGGTCGCGAAACTCGCGACATCGCCGAAGCCGAGCTGCGCCATATCGAGGCCCGCCGCGATGCTTTGCCCGAGCGCCGCGGAAAGTTGCTCCAGGGCCCGGGGCGGTAACTCCTCGGTGCCGATCTCTCCGGCGCTTGCGCGGCGATTAAAGGAAACCCGAGCGCGCTCCGGCTTTCGAGATAGGCGCCCGCCACCGCGCGGGCTAGCGCTCGTACGCGCAGGATATAGCGTTGGCGCTCGGTCACGGAGATGGCTCGGCGGGCGTCGAGCAAATTGAACATGTGTGACGCCTTGAGCACCATCTCGTAGGCGGGTAGCGGGAGCGCGTGAGCGAGCAAACGCAGGCACTCCGATTCGCAGGTGGCGAAGCCATGGGTGAGTGATGGAGCGTCGGCGTGCTCGAAGTTATAGGCCGACATCTGCACCTCATCTTGGTGATGAACCTGCCCGTAGGTGGTGCTGCCCTCGCGTCCCTGGGCCCAGATTAGGTCGTAGACGCTGTCCACATTCTGCAAGACCATGGCGATGCGCTCCAAGCCATAGGTGATCTCGCCCGGCACCGGCCGGCAATCGAGTCCGCCGACTTGTTGAAAGTAGGTGAATTGGCTGATCTCCATGCCGTTCAAACGCACCTCCCAGCCGAGGCCCCACGCGCCCAAGGTCGGCGATTCCCAATTGTCCTCGACGAAGCGAATATCGTGTACCAAGAGGTCGATGCCGAGCGCCCGCAGGGAATCGAGATAAAGATCCTGAATATCCAGCGGTGAGGGCTTGAGCGTGACCTGGAATTGGTAATAGTGCTGTAAGCGGTTGGGGTTGTCCCCGTAACGTCCGTCCGTGGGCCGGCGGGAGGCCTGGACATAGGCCGCGCGCCAGGGCTCGGGGCCGATGGCGCGCAAAAACGTCGCCGGATGAAACGTCCCGGCGCCGACCTCCAGATCGTAGGATTGCAGGATCACGCAACCCTTCTCCGCCCAGAAGCTCTGTAATGCAAAGATGAGTCCTTGAAAAGTGTGCATGCGCGTGTTGAAAGTAATGCCTGATTTCCGTACTTAAGCGACCAGTATAACTTGGCGAGCGCACAGGCAAAATTGCTTTGCATCGTGCTCTTGAAGAGTGGTACTAAGGGCCGATACGATCGGCGGCAAGCTGGGCGGAAACATTTACCGCTGCGATGGCGCGGCGCCATGCTAGCTTCTCCATTGACACCGTGATCGGCGCAGTGATTGCATGCTGTAACTGTCGAGGGATGCGAGCAACGTTTGCGCCGCGGCCCTCGGTATGTGCGACAGGACATCCAAGTCACTCTCGCACCCTCGGTCTCGCGGCGAGTGATTCCTTTTGCCGCGACCGTCC
>MUGK01000219.1 GCA_002007425.1 Chromatiales bacterium USCg_Taylor
GCCAATCAAGCGGTCCAGGAGGAACTGTTGCATTACCTGGCGGCTTTGAAAGCTGCGTGAGATCGCCATCAACCGAGATTTATGCAACGCTAGGGTACATTCATCGCAATCTCCGGGCGCGCCGGGTTACGACACTCTTGACCATCGGGGGCATGGCCTTGGTGGTGTTCGTGTTCGCGACCATGCGTATGCTTGCCGAAGGAATCAAGCAAACCTTGGTGGATACCGGCCGGGGCGACAATGTCATGGTCATTCGTCGTTCGGCGGAAACCGAAGTGCAAAGCAGTGTGGAGCGCGAGCAAGCGGCGATCGTCGAGAGCCTGCCGCACATCGCGCAGGGGGCGGCGGGAGAGCGCTTCGCTTCGAAGGAGCTTCTAGTGCTCCTGGTGCTCGCGAAGCGCGAGAGCGGGAAGCCTTCGAATGTCACGATCCGCGGGCTATCAACGCCGGGCTTACGGCTGCGGCCGCAGGTGCGCGTGGTTCAAGGCCGGATGTTCCGGCCGGGAACGTCCGAAATCATCGCCGGCGTCAAGATCGCCCAGGGCTTTGCCGGGACCGGTCTCGGAGAGAGGATCCGATTGGGCGGCCGACAATGGACCGTGGTGGGGCTCTTCGATGCGGGGAACAGCGGCTTCAGCTCGGAGATCTGGGGCGATGCCGATCAGTTAATGCAGGCGTTTCGCCGCAACGCATACTCCTCGGTGATTTTCCGGCTGGGCGACCGGCATTCCTTCGAATCCGTACAGCTGAGGATCGACAAGGACCCGCGCTTGACGCTCGAAGCCAAGCTGGAGATCGAATTCTATGCCGAGCACTCGGAGGTGATGTCGAATTTCTTAAGTATATTGGGGACCACGCTGAGCATCACGTTTGCGATCGGCGCCGTGCTCGGAGCGATGATCACCATGTACAGTTCGGTGGCCGAGCGCACCTCAGAGATCGCCACGCTCCGGGCCTTGGGGTTTCACCGGCGCGATATCTTGTCGGCGTTTATCACCGAATCGTGTCTCCTCGGTCTCGTCGGAGGCACGCTGGGGATCTTGCTGGCCTCCTTGATGCAGGCAGTGAGCGTCTCCACCATGAACTGGCAGACCTTTGCCGAGTTATCGTTCGACTTTACCTTGACGCCGGCCATCGTGATGGAATCCTTGGTTTTCGCCCTCGTGATGGGACTCGTCGGCGGATTGTTGCCCGCATTGCGCGCCGCGAGGCTACGGATCGCCGAAGCGCTGAGGTATGCGTGATTAGCCTCCGCGGGCCGGAACGAAAGGCGTCGTACCGGCATGGATTGCCGGTATCCAAACGACAGGGACGTTACCTTGAACGTTATCCTGAACGTGTGGGTCCCGGGATTCCCCGCCGGCTCGCGGCGTTAATGCGATTCATCCAGAGGACTCGTCACCCCGCGCCCGCCTTTATTGAGGACATGGGTATAGATCATGGTGGTCGAGACATCCGCGTGCCCGAGTAGCTCTTGCACGGTGCGGATATCATAACCGGATTGCAGAAGATGAGTCGCAAAGCTGTGGCGCAGGGTGTGACAACTCGCGGGTTTGTTAACGCCCGCTTCTCTCACCGCCTTTTTTAGAGCGCGCTGGAGGTTTTGCTCATCGGTATGATGGCGGCGCTCCACCGCCGATCGTGGATCGATCGAGCGTTTTGACGCCGGAAACACATACTGCCATCCCCATTCCCGGCCGGCCTTGGGATACTTGCGGGCGAGCGCATGGGGCAAATACACGTCTCCGAAGCCATCGCGGAGATCCTGCTCATGGACGGCCTTGGCCTTTTGCAGATGTTCGTTGACGGGTTTCGCCAACGCGGCGGGGAGCATCGTGACCCTGTCCTTCTCCCCCTTCCCGTCCCGGACCATGATCTGAGCGTACTCAAAATCCATATCCTTCACGCGCAAGCGCACACACTCCATCAAACGCAGGCCGGCGCCGTAGAGCAAGCTCGCCATGAGCCAGGGGCGGCCCTCCAGGCGGGCTAATACCGCTCGCACCTCGTTCCCCGTCAGCACGACCGGCATGCGCGCGGGGCGCTTGGCGCGTTCGACGTTCTGTAGCCACTCAAGCTCGTGCTCGAGCACTTCTTTGTAGAGGAACAAGATCGCGCTCATTGCCTGATTCTGTGTAGAGGCCGACACGTTTCGGTCCACCGCGAGGTGGGTCAGAAACGCCTCGACCTCGGGAGCCGCCATCGCCGCCGGGTGCTTCTTGCCGTGGAAAAAGATAAAGCGCTTGATCCAGTCGAGGTACGCCTGCTCGGTGCGGATGCTATAATGCTTCAAACGAAGCTTCTCTCGGACCTGATCCAGTAAGCGCGGTGGGGTAGGCATCGGAGTGAGATCTAATTCTGTTGGCAAACCTGAGGTCTATCATCGACCGAACCCACTGAATCTTGAGCACCGGCCCCGAGGGGAGGAAACTAGATCTCATTTTTGACGCAATGCTAAGGCGTCTTTTAGGAGGTCTACTTCAAGTTGGTCGGCGCGCAGCGCCGGGGCCACAGCCTTTAGAACGGGAGATGAGCATCGATAGGATCACAGGCTTTGATAGCCGCAATCGTGACGGCGCTAAG
>MUGK01000220.1 GCA_002007425.1 Chromatiales bacterium USCg_Taylor
GCCAATCAAGCGGTCCAGGAGGAACTGTTGCATTACCTGGCGGCTTTGAAAGCTGCGTGAGATCGCCATCAACCGAGATTTATGCAACGCTAGGGTAGATATGAAATCATTATTTATTGGAGCGCAGAGGACGACACTTTTATTGCCGAGGTACCAGAGTTGCCAGGATGCATGGCGGATGGGAAAACTTATCAGGAAGCGGTTGCTAACACCGAAACGATTATTGAGGAATGGCTTGAGGCAGCAAAAGAATTGGGTCGTCCAATCTCTGCGCCACGTGGCCGGCTAATGTTTGCCTAGCAATCGCTTGAGAGAGACACTCTCTCTCTCCGAAGCCAAGTGTTTTGAGCAATGCCTCATGCCGGTTCCAAGGGATAGATCACCGGCCTGGACGGCGCGGCATCGCTCATAAACGCGGGTACCTGGAGGTCGAGCAGGTAACATCCGTCTCGTACCTCGTTGGGCACGAAGATCATCTCGGTGACGGTCCTAAAAATCTTGGTCTCGGCCGTTAGCGCATGACCTTCTGCGGGGACGTTCCAGAATAAGTGATGATTGGTCAAGCGCCCCTCATCATGCATCTTGTCGAGGGAGGGAATGTCTACGAGCACATGCTCGATGCCGCGATCGATGAGAGTGTGCATGGCCTCGAGAGAGAAAAACGGCGGCCGGCACGAGTCCCCGTAGCGCCGGTTTTTCTTCGATTCATCGTTGGGCAGGATACGCACGGCCAATGCCTGGATCTGATCGCTCTCGAAATCGCGCAGCGCGAATTCCAACGCGTCGCGGGTGATGAGCCAGTCATCGCTCTCTGTGGCGGGTGTATATCGATCTTGGGTCGCATCGGCTGCACAGGGAGTGACGGTGATGACGCGAGCCGGAAACAGCGTTCGCGTCAAACAGGCGGCGATCGGCATCGCTTCACCCACGATATGGCCCACTGATTCGGTGTGGGTGCCGTTGCAATGGGGCACGAGCCGCAACTCGGCGACGTTGCAACTCCCGCCCTGGGTGGTGTCACCCACGAAGCCCCCGATCGCGAGCGGCGCCGCGCTCGCCCGTGGCGCGCCGAAGAAGCTCGGCTGCGCGCCGCCGAAAGCGAGCGGAATCGCGAGGCTTATTGGGCTATCGAGTTTGACCCTATAGCGTTGGCCGCTCAGGGTGATGCGCATGTCCATCAACCGAACCTGTCCTTGGGGAGATCGAGCCATTCGAGTGCCGTCCCGTGCAGCAGGCGCGCGTTTGTCCGTTCATCCAATCCGGCCGAATCGATGAGCTTCCCCGGTTCGGCCTCGCCAAGCGGAAACGGATAGTCGGATCCCAGTGCGATGCGCTCGGCTCCCATGAGGTCGATCAAATAATGCAACATGCGCGGATCATGCACCAGCGAATCCAAGTAGATGCGAGACAGGTAGGCGCGGGGATTATTCGGATTGTCCACGGCACAGAGATCGGGCCGCACCTTGTAGCCGCGCTCGATGCGGCCAATGGTCGCGGGAAAGGCGCCCCCGCCGTGGGCGAAAGCCACCCGTAAGCCTGGTAATCTTTCCAGGACACCGCCGAAGATCATGGAGCAGATCGCGAGCGAGGTTTCGGCCGGCATGCCCACCAGCCAGGGAAGCCAATACTTGGGCATGCGCTCTGCACCCAGCATGTCCCAAGGATGCACGAAGACAGCAGCCCCGAGCGCTTGCGCTGCCTCGAAGACTGGAAACAGATGGGCGTCATCCAGGTTCCAACTATTGACATGCGAGCCGATCTCGATCCCGGCCAGCCGCAGATCGCGTACACATCGCTCCATCTCCTCGATGGCAAGCTCGGGGTCCTGCAGCGGCACGCTCCCGAGGCCCACGAAGCGCTTAGGGTGGGCTGCGACCACAGCGGCGATGTGATCGTTGAGAAGACGGCAGAGGTCAAGGGTATGCTCCGGCTTCGCCCAGTAACTAAACATCACCGGTACCGTGGACAGCACCTGCACATCCACCCCGCTAAGCTCACACTCGCGCAGGCGCGCCTCCGGGTCCCAGCTATTCTCCCCGATCTCGCGAAAGACCTCGCCGTCCTTCAGCAGGCGCGCATGTCCGCAACGCGTATGCTCAAGCCGTATAAAACCTCCGTAACCGTAGCGCTCTTTAAGAGCGTTACTTTTCGGGCGCCGCCATCACCGTGCCGCAACTCGCGCAGGTCCTGTGTTCGTAGCTGGAAAAAAAACGCTCGAAGACGGGCGGGAAATCTTTTTCGATGTTGTGTAGCTGAAAGAACTCTTCGTAGAGGAGCGCGTGGCAGTTGTCGCAATACCATTGCAGTCCGTCTTGCTCGTGGGGGAGGCGCTTACGCTCGATGACGAGGCCGACGGTGTTGGCGTAGCGTTGCGGAGAATGGGGAACCTTGGGCGGCAGCAGAAAGATGTCGCCTTGGCGAATGCAGATATCGACCACCATGCCGTCTTGGATGGTCTTGATCAGCATGTCGCCCTCAAGCTGGTAGAAGAGCTCCGGCCCTTCATCGACGTGGTAGTCCTTGCGGTTATTGGGACCGCCGACGACCATGACGATGAAGTCGTCTTCCTCGAACACCTGCTTGTTGCAAACCGGAGGTTTCAAGAGATGGCGGTGCGTGTCGATCCAGCGCTGGAAATTAATCGGGGGTGAAAGTGGTTGCATGGCGCGTCTCCGGTAGATCTAATCAATGGTCGCGATGCATTTCAACTCGATGGCGATCGGGGTCGGCAGGCGGCTCACCTCTACGGTGGTGCGGCAAGGCCCGTGGCCGGTGAAATACTGCGCGTACACTCGATTATAGGTCTCAAAATCACGTTCGAGATCGGTCAGAAACACCGTGACATCGACCAGGCGATCCCAGCTTGAGCCGGCCTCGTCGAGCACGGTTCTGATATTCTCGAACACCGCACAGCATTGGATCTCGATGTCGTAGTCAACGATTTTTCCGTTGGCATCGAGCGTGACGCCGGGGATGGTCGGGTTTCCGCGCCGGCGAGGGCCGATGCCCGAAAGGAATAGGAGACATCCCACGCGGCGTGCATGAGGATAGGGTCCGACCGGCTCGGGGGCGTTTTGCGAGACGATGGTATGAGAAATTTCCGGCACCTATAGCTTGATGCACACGTTCTTGGCTTCGGTAAAAAAGCGTAAGGCCTCCACGCCCCCTTCGCGGCCGACGCCGGAGTGTTTCATCCCGCCGAAAGGGGTGCGCAGATCCCGCACCATCCAGGTATTGATCCACACCACGCCGGCCTCAAGCTGCTGGGCGACGCGGTGGCAGCGCTGCACATCGCGGCTCCAAACCGTTGCCGCCAAGCCATACTCGGTGCTGTTCGCGTATTCTAGCACTTGCGCTTCGCTCTCGAACGGAATCAAAGTGGCCACCGGGCCGAAGATCTCCTCCTGATTGGTGCGGCAATCGAAGGCTAGATCCTCGAATACCGTCGGCTTGACGAAATAACCCTCTGCGCAGCGTCCCGGCACCGTCACACGGTGACCGCCGGCGAGGATCGTGCCGCCTTCCTGCTGGCCGAGCTCTATCGCGGAAAGCACCTTGTGCAGGTGCAACTCGGACACGAGCGCGCCTTGCTGAGTCTTTTCATCGAGCGGATCGCCCGGTTCCAAGGCTTCGGCGCGGGCCAGGAAATCGCTCCGGAAGCGCTCATAGATCGGCCGCTCGACGAAGATGCGCGAGCCGCACAAACACGCCTGCCCCTGGTTAAAGAACGCGGCGCGCACCGTGGTCGCGAGCGTCGCATCCCAGTCGCAATCGGCGAATACCAGGGTCGGGTTCTTGCCCCCGAGCTCGAGCGAAAGTTTCTTAAACTGGGGCGCGGCGATGCGCGCGATCTCCGCCCCGGTCCGCGTCCCGCCGGTAAATGCAATCGCCTTGATCTTGGGGTGCGCGACCAGCGCACGGCCGATGCGCGGGCCCGTGCCGTGAAGGATATTCAAGACGCCTCTCGGCAAGCCCGCGTCGATGCAGATCCGCGCGAGCAAATACGCTGTCATCGGCGTGAGTTCCGACGGCTTAGCGATGACACAGTTGCCGCTCGCGAGAGCGGGCGCGATCTTCCAGGTCAAAAGATAAAGCGGCAGGTTCCAGGGCGAGATGCAAGCCACCACGCCCAAGGGCTGCCGCAGCGTGTAGTTGATGGCGAGCGGGCCCATGCTGTGGGCTTCACTCGCAAACTGGGTGATGGCATGGGCGAAGAACCGCATATTCGCCGCGGCGCGGGGAATATCAACCTGCCTGGCCAGGCTGATCGGTTTGCCGGTGTCGATGCTTTCGGCTCGGGCGAGCGGCTCCGTCTCCGCTTCGATACGGTCGGCGATGCCGAGCAAGAGCCGAGCGCGTTCCTCGGCGGACAAGGCCGACCACTCGGGAAACGCGCGATTGGCAGCCGTCATCGCCTGTTCAAGATCGGCCGCATCGGAATCCGCGATCAGAGAGTAGACTTGCCCGGTGGCGGGTTCAATGTTATCGATATAACAGCCGGAGCGAGGCGCTTCGAGCCGGCCGTCGATGTAATTGGCGATTCGCTCCATCGTCATCACAAGCTCTGAGAGGCTGTGAATCAATTGTCATTTGACGGTAGTTCAGACACAGATATGACCGTCGGTCGAGGCGTTGAGGTAGATTTCGCATCCGA
>MUGK01000023.1 GCA_002007425.1 Chromatiales bacterium USCg_Taylor
GATCGGCTTAGTGAGTTTCAATGTGTCCATTGGCGTGTAAGCTCCATGTAAGCAGTGCTTTTCAAGGTGTTTCAACCTTAATAAAGCGTAGTATAGGATACAAGCCTATGCCGCACAAGGGTATTTCAATGTCTAGGCAGTATCCTTCAAACTACCTAAAACATGGGGAAATATAACTGTTAATCACCGGGTCGGCGGTTCGAGTCCGTCCCGGGGAGCCACCAGAATCCATCAGTACTGTTCCTTTCGACCAAAAAAGGGGGTTTAATCTTCCCAGTCGCGACGCGCTTTCTCTCAGGTGTTGATACTGCCGTCTTACCAACCCATCACCACAAACACCGAATGCCAAAACCACTCCATCAACTCACCCTCGAGCAGTTCGTCGAGCTGCTCGAAAAGTTTCCGTTCACACGCCAGATCGAGTCGGTGCACATGCACCACACCTGGCGGCCGAATCGCTCCCAATACAAAGGCCTCTCGACCATCGAGGCGATGTGGGAGTTCCACACCAAAGCTCAAGGCTGGTCGGACATCGCGCAGCACATCTCGATTGCGCCGGACGGCAGCATCTGGACCGGGCGCAATTGGAATCAGCCGCCGGCCAGCGCGAAGGGCTTCAATGGAAATTCGAAAGCGGGGCCGCTCATGTTTGAGACCATCGCGGATTTCGATCGCGGCCAGGATCCCTTCGATGAACCGCAGAAACAGGCGGTGCTCGCCGTCATCGCGCAAGTGCAAAAGCGCTTCGGGCTGAAGCCGGAAACGCTGCGCTTTCACAACAACATGTCCGAAAAAACGTGTCCCGGCTCGGCGCTCGACTA
Organism: Chromatiales bacterium USCg_Taylor; assembly: GCA_002007425.1. Taxonomy (GTDB): domain Bacteria; phylum Pseudomonadota; class Gammaproteobacteria; order JACCXJ01; family JACCXJ01; genus USCg-Taylor. The sequence goes on from MUGK01000023.1 coordinate 822, forward strand.
CGAGACGGTGCTCCGCGATGCGGCGGAGGTGCGCGCGCAAATCGACAGTCAGCCGCAGCCCGCGGAGCGCTCGGCCAATTTCCCATTCGAAGACCGCGCCCGCGCCGTCTGGCAAATCATCAAGGATCTCCAGGCCGCTGTGCCCGGCGCCCGCGGCGAGACTGATGGCGAAGGCTGCGAGCATGATCGCGCGCAGGAAGACGAGTTCGAGCGCACCACCGTCGCGCCGCCGGAAACAGCGCGCGCGGCGCGGGGCGATAGGCTGCCGCCGGAGCTGATCCAGAGCTTGCGCCCGCACGTGATCAATCTGAATCAGGGCAGCCTTTCCACGACGGGGCAATTCCAGACCCGCCCCGCCGATGTGGATGCGATCTTCGAGGAGCATTTGCACAACTGGGCGCGCGGACGCGAAGGCCAAAAGCTGCCGATCGTCTTCTACGCGCATGGCGGGCTGACCTCGGAGCAGTCCGGGCTGTTCACCGCGGATGAGCAGGTGAAGTGGTGGCTCGAGAACGGCGCTTATCCCATTCATTTCGTTTGGGAAACGGGGCTCGTGGAAATGCTCGGCCAGCTCCTTAACCCCAGCCGCCAGCGCGCCGTAGACTTTTTCGCGCCTTCGGATTTCGCGCTCGAGACGCTCGCCCGCGGCATCGGCGGGGTGACGATCTCGAGTTCACAGATCGCGTCGAGCTGCACGCGGTCGGCCACAGCGCCGGCGCGATCTTTCACGCGCACTTCATTCCGGCTGCGCTCGAGGTCGGTGCGCCGCATTTCGAGGGTCTCCACTTGCTCGCGCCGGCGATCCGCGTCGATACCTTCGAGCGCCAGCTTCTCCAAAAGATCGGCCCAGGCAAAGGCGTTGAGCACCTCAGCGTTTTCACGATGGCGCGCGACTTCGAGGAGGACGACAACTGCGTCTCCATCTACCGCAAGTCGCTCCTCTATCTCATCTACTACGCGCTCGAGCCGCAGCGGAAGACGCCGATCCTCGGTCTGGAGATTTCCGTCCGCGAAAATGCGAAGCTCAAGCGGCTCTTCGACCTCGACAAAAAAGGCGGCGGCGCGGGCGAAGTCATCTGGTCGGTCTCCAAGGAGAAGACGGGCCGCTCCGCGACGGCCGCGCGCACCCACGGCGGTTTCAATAACGATGCGCCGACCATGCAGAGCGTCGCGCAGCGCATACTCGGGCGTGAAGTGACGCCCTTCACCGGCACCGAAGAACGCGGGCTCGGCCTCGTCGAGAGCTTGCAGGCGCAGGAGCCCGCGCTGGCGCTGCTGTTGCGGCCAGGTGGCGCTTCGCTGGCTCCTGCCAGCGGCTTGAGTCCCGCGCCGATGCCGTTCTCCATCAAGCCGGCGCAACCCGTAGCCGGCGTCGGTGGCGGTCGCAGGCGTGCCTTGTGCGTAGGAATCGATCGCTATCCGACAGCGCCGCTCGGCGGCTGCGCCAATGATGCGCGCGAGTGGCGACGGGCGTTTCAGCAGCTCGGCTTTGAAGAGCCGAAGCTGCTCCTCGACGGCGAGGCGACGCGCACCGCGATCCTCGCCGAGCTCACGGAGCTGCTCCGCTCCTCGCGCGCGGGCGACGTGGTGGCGTTTCAATTCGCCGGCCACGGCACTCAACTGCGCGACCTCAACCGCGATGAAGCCGGTGGCGACACGCCCGACGAGGATGAAGCGATGTGTCCTGTGGACTTCGATCGCGGGCACTTCGTCATCGATGATGACCTTGCCGCAGTCTTCGATCAAATCCCGCTGGGCGTGGGCGTGACGATCTTCGCCGACTGCTGCCACTCCGGCAGCAACACGCGCCTGGCGATCGGCCCGCCGCCGCTCCAGGCGGCGGGTCGCGATGTGCGGAAACGCTTCATCCAGGCAACGCCCGCGATGGAAGAAGCGCACGCCGCTTTCCGCAAATCGCTCGGCGGAGCGCGCGCGGCGAGTGGCCGCGGAGCTTACGACCAGGCACGCGAGGTCCTCTTTGCCGCCTGCCGCTCGCGGGAAGTGGCGCTCGAAAGCGACGGGCACGGCCACTTCACGACGCGCGCTCTCCGGCTGCTTGCATCCGGCATTCAGGGGATCACCAACGAAGAGTTCCAGGCGCGCGTGGTGCGGGCCTTTGGCGAGAGCTCCGGGCAAAACCCGGAGCTGCACTGCGCGGCGGCTCTGCGCTCGCGCCTGCTGCTTGCACCGATCGGCGGCGGTGGGGATCAACGCGCAGATTCCGCGGGCTCGAACACCGCAAGTGCAGGACAGGAGGCCTGGCGGGGCGAAGTCGCACGCATTCTCGAAAGCGCTGCGCAAACTCTCCGCGGCTAAGGCGATGGCCGAAGAGCCAAAAACGAGCGCCGCCACTCCGCAGGCGACTGCGGCGGTCGCGCAGACCCGCGAACGTCCCGACGCCGCGGAGGGGCGGTTCGCCGTCGAGCCGCCCTGCGCGGTGGTGGATCGAGATTTCACGATCGACGATGGCGTCACGCGACCCGTGCAGATCCTTCCCTACGAGCGCCAGCCGGGCGACCCGATCTACCGGCCGCTGCGAATCTTCAGCCTCGATCCTTCTGCCTCGCGGCTCGAAGGGGCAGAAGCGACCGTCAATGTCCCCTACGAGCCGCTCGATCCCGGACCGGTCGGCCGGGTCTTTGAAGTCGATGATTTCGACAACACGCAGCAGACGCATTGGGGGCGGGTGGACCTCGACCAACGCGCCGTGCTCTTGAGCGATGGACACAATCCGTCCACGTCCGATCCGCTCTTCCACCAGCAGATGGTTTACGCCGTCTGCTCGACGGTTTACGCCGCCTTTCGCCGCGCGCTCGGCCGGCACGTCACCTGGGGCTTCGCGGCGCGTGGCCCGGACACTCGAGGCGCGGGCCGGCTGCGGATCCGCCCGCACGCTTTCGAGGACCAGAACGCCTACTACGACCGGACAACGGGTGAACTCTGCTTCGGATACTTTCCGGCCCCGAAAGACGTTCGTGGGCGCACGCTGCCAGGTGGTGTCGTTTTCACCTGCCTCGCGCACGATATCGTCGCGCACGAAGTGACCCACGCGCTCCTCGACGGCCTGCGCGCGCACTTCTCCGAGCCTACCGGCGAGGACGTGCTCGGGTTTCACGAAGGTTTTGCCGATCTCGTGGCGACCTTTCAGCATTTCAGCTATCGCGAGGTCGTGCAGGCTGCGATCCGCCGCTCGCAGGGCAAGATCGAGGGCGCGAGCCTCCTCACCGGCATCGCGCATCAATTCGGCGCCACGCTCGGCTCGACGAAGCCGCTGCGCACGGCCTTCGAGAGCGCCGCGCAAAGCGAGCCGAAGCGGTATGGCGCGGGTATGGAAGCTCACGAGCTGGGCGAGATTCTCGTGCAAGCTGTCTTCGAGGCGGCGCTGACCGTCTTCGGGCGCAAGACCGCGCAATACGTGCGCCTCGCCACCGGCGGCAGCGGCAGTCTTCCCGAAGGCGAGCTGCCGATTGACTTGCAGAACATTTTCGGCGAACAGGCCAGCAAGCTCGCGAGCCACTTCCTCGCCATCTGTATCCGCGCAATCGACTACTGCCCGCCCGTCGATCTCGATCTCGGCGAATACCTCCGCGCGCTGATCACGGCGGACTACGATCTGGTCCCTGACGACCGCTGGGCCTATCGCGAGGCCCTGATCGACGCCTTTCGGCACCGCCGCATCTATCCGCCGAATGTCACCAGCCTCTCCGAAGAGAGCCTGCGCTGGCAGTGCTCCGAGCTTTCGGTGAAAACGATTCCCGAGCTCAATTTCGCGCATCTCCAATTTGAAGGAGACCCCGCAAGCCCAGCCGACGCCGGAGAGCTGTGCAGACAAGCGATCGCACTCGGCGCCGTGCTCGGTTGTCCACACAATCTCAAACAGTTTGGTTTGGCCCGCGCCGGCGACCCTGCACTCGGCGGCGACAGCGTCTCCCTGCCGCGCGTGCAGTCCATCCGCAGTTCGCGCCGGATCGGGCCGGATGGCCAGATCGTCTTCGATCTAGTGGCCGAGGTGACGCAGCGCCGCAGCGTGCGCGCTCCGGAGGGCATGTTCGATTTCTTCGGCGGCGCGACGGTGATTATCGGCCCGAAAGGCGAGGTTCGCTACGTCATCGCCAAAAACATCCTCAACGAAAAGCGGCGCCATCAGCAGCGGGAGTTCATGCGCGGCGCCGGCCAGCGCTACTGGAAGATGCACGACGGAGTGATCACTCCCGTGCCGAACGCCCTTAAGCTGCTGCACAGACCGGCGCTCCCGATTCCCGTCGAGGAACCCGGCTCCTGAGCTTTTCCGGCAGCTCACCGCCCTCGCGGTTTGCCGCATCAAAGCACGGTAGGCGCGTCGGACAACTCATTGGGGTTGTCGCGTTCCGCATTGGCAGCGAAGTGTTCGGCCAACAGCGCGCCGACCCCTTGCACGCCGGCGATCGCGCCCGCGCCGAAGTCGCCAGCGTGAAACTTCTCGCGCATCGCAGCGCATACGGCGTTCCACTGTTGCTGCGTTACGCGTGTGGCGATGCCGCGATCGGCCACGATGTCCACGCTGCGATCGGCAAGCAGCACATAGATCAACACGCCGTTGTTCGCCTCCGTATCCCACACGCGCAACTTGGAGAACATCATCAGCGCGCGCGAACGCGCCGGCAGGTTCTTCCACAGATACGACCACGGCAATGCGCCTTCGACCGCGAACCGAGTTTCGCCGGTATGACGCCGCTCGGAAGCCGCGATTTCCTCGGTGATCCGCGTGAGCGTTGCGGTCGGAAACGCCCGCTCCACCGCGCCCGGCAAAGTGAACAGGTGTTTGAGTGTGCGCAGGAGCCTAGAACCCATCACCAGTCCCCGCTCGCGCCACCACCGGCTGCATCGCCGCCGCCGCCGGACGACCAGCCCCCGCTGTCGCCGCCGCTGCTCCAACCGCCACCGCCGCCGCCCGACCAGCCGCCGGGAATGAAGATATCACCGCCGCGGCGTCGGCCGCCTACTGCCCGACCCGCGCTGCTGCCCATCGCGGCGGCCACCAGAAATACGAACAAACCCGCAATGCCCCCGAGCAATGCGGACGACAGCACCGAGTACGAGGCCACGCCGGTGCCGCCGCCCGCGAGCATTGCGCCCGGCACGCCGAACATTTTGCGCAGGAGGCTGCCGATCACGATGCCGCCGATCACAAACGGCAACAGCAATCCGATGGTGTCGCCTTCGAGCCCGTCATTCGTCGGCGCACGCGGCTCGATCGCAGGCAATCCGCCGCCTTCAATCTGCTTGAAGATGGCGTCGAGCGCGGCGTTCAAGCCCCCGGCGTAGTCGTTGGTCTTGAAGCGCGGCGCGATCTGTTCACGGATGATGCGCTTGGCGGTCGCATCGGGGACCGCGCCTTCGAGCGCACGAAAAACCTCTATGCGCACGCGCTTGTCCTGCACCGCGACTACAATCAGCAAGCCGTCGCCGACGTCGGCGCGGCCGAGCTTCCAGGTATTGCCGACGCGGTTGGAGAAATCCTCGATCGGCTCCGGCTTCACGCTCGGCACGACGACGATCGCGATCTGCGATCCGTGCGCCGTTTCGAATGCGGCGAGTTTGTCTTCGAGTGCGCGTTTGTCGGACGGCGACAGGACGTCGGCGTAATCGGTGATGCGCGCGAGCGGTGGAACCGCGAGCAGGCCGTCGGGCTGGCGGGGGGCGTCGGCCGCGAAGGAAGCGGATGCCAGCAGTACGGCGGCCACCGCCAGGACGCCGTGCGCTGCGATGCTGCGCATCGTGCCTGCGGACGAATACGTCACTTCTTTCCGAAGTCCACCGCCGGTGCCTTCTGGATCGCCGCTTCGTTTTCGACGGTGAACTGCGCCTTCTCTTTGTAGCCGAAGATCATCGCCGTGAGGTTCTGCGGGAACTGGCGCACGAAGGTGTTGTAGCCGGCCACCGTGTCGATGTAGCGCTTGCGCGCAATGCCGATGCGGTTTTCCGTGCCTTCCAGCTGCGCGCGCAGGTCCTGGAACCCGGCGTTAGCCTTCAGGTTCGGATAGCTCTCCACCACCACCAGCAAACGCGACAGCGCGGAGCTCAACTCACCTTGCGCCTGGCTGAACTTCTGCAGCGCGGCCGGATCGTCGACGAGCTCCGGCGTGGCCTGAATCGCGGTGGCGCGCGCACGCGCTTCGACGACGCGGGTCAAGGTCTCCTGCTCGAAGTTCGCTTCGCCTTTGACGGTGTTGACGATGTTGGGAATCAGGTCGGCGCGGCGCTGGTATTGCGACAGCGCCTCGGCCCACGCGGCCTTCATGCCTTCATCGCGGCTCTGGATTTCGTTGTAGCCGCAGCCGGACAACACAGCGACGAGGGCGGCGGCCAGCAGCAGACGCAGACTCTTCATGAGCTCCTCCGTGGAATCGGTGGTGGTTTGCCGAAACGCTCGAAATATGGCCGCAAATTGCGGCGTTTTCAACCCGCTCCGGTTTCATGGCTCAACGTACTGGATAGCGCCTCAACGGGACAAGCGTTGCGCGAGGCCGGTGAGCCGCCGGGCCGCCTTGACGGTATTTACGGCAATGGCGAGAGCTTGCGGTTGGCCGATGACCACCACCAGGCGCTTACCGCGGGTGACGGCAGTATACAAGAGATTGCGTTCGAGCATCGGGTAGTGCTGGGTGGCCAGGGGCACGACCACGGCCGGGAACTTCGAGCCTTGGCTCTTGTGGAGCGCTTAGGAATGCGCTCGGCCACGGACTCGATGAGCTTGTCGTGGATCGCCTCGGGCAAGGAGGCGGGAAGAAAATAGAAATCGCTCGGCTCGCCCAGCCGGATCCTGCCGAAGGCGCGCTGCCTTGATGGGCGGTATGGGCCGCCGTGGTCGTTGCCAGCGCGGTGGGACTGGCGCAGACTGTCCCACTTGGGTCACAGCTGGCCCTTAATTTTTTGGAGGAGACATCATGACAGTAGCACGCATTAGCGAGATTAGCAGCGTCAGCCCGACGAGCTTCGGAGACGCCATCGTCCAAGGTGTAGCGCGCGCCAACAAGACGCTGAAGAACGTCAAAGGCGCCTGGGTGAAGGACCAGGAAGTGACGATCGACAATGGCAAGATAACCGGATACAAGGTGATCCTGAAAGTGACCTTTGTTCTGACCGATTGAGGAGCTGCCTCGTCCTCGGATTTTTTTCGAGAAAGCGCCACAACTGCGGTCGCGTAGCATGTGCCGCGGTTGTGATGCTTGTTAATTTTGCGGTAAACCGTCGGTGTTTCGTACGCGCCACCACTAGCGCCCCCGTGGCCTGGCATAAGGGTTGTACGACATTAGCATCGATCGATAGTTGGAGAAATAATGTGCGGCTCGGCATGGTAGGCCTGGGACGGTGATTCACTCAACCTTCATTCCAATTATGCTCATGCTGAGCGCGCTGAAGTTTGTTCCGACGCGACCGTTTCAGGCCCGGCGAGGGAACGATTGGCGGCATAGGACTGCGCCGTGTGTGCGTACATGACGGACCGTAAGCCTGCCGTCATCGTCACCGGCAGCGAGGGCGCCATTGGCTCTGCGCTGTGTCATGCACTCGAGGGGCGCTTTCGCGTGGTCGGCGTAGACCGTGAGTGCGAGGAGTCCTCTCACGAAAGCGGCGCCGTCGATCTGACTTCCGATGAAAGTGTGCGGCTGGGGCTCGCAGCAATCAGAGCAGCATGGCAATCGCATCGCTTCGGTGGTGCATCTGGCAGCATATTTCGATCTCTCGGGGGAACCCAATCCGTTGTACGATGCCGTCAACGTGGACGGTACGCGCCGGTTGCTCAGCGCGTTGCAAGGCTTCGACGTCGAGCAGTTCGTGTATGCCAGCACCATGCTGGTCCACGCGCCGACACGTCCGGGACTGCCGATTGCCGAGGATGCTCCGCTCGAAGCCAACTGGCCTTACCCGCAATCGAAACTGAAAACAGAGGAGGCGATCCGCGAGCACCACGGCCAGATCCCTTACGTGTTGCTGCGCATCGCCGGTATGCACACTGACCGCTGCGGCTCTGCCTTTCTCGCCCATCAGATCCGGCGCATTTACGAGCGCCACCTGGCCGCGCACCTGTATGCCGCGGATCCCGCGATCGGGCAGTCTTTCATCCACATCGAAGACGTGATCGATGCCTTTGTGCGTCTGGTGGAGCGCCGCGAATCACTCCCGCCTGAGCTCCCCTTGCTGGTCGGTGAGCCGCAGGGGATGAGCTACGAGGCGTTGCAAAACCGGCTGGCGTTTCTGATCCACGGCGAGACCGAATGGGAGACCCGGCAGGTGCCGGGTTTGGCGGCCAAGGCCGGCGCTTGGCTCCAGCACAAGGCGGCGATGCTCGTGCCGGATGTTATCGACCAGGGCGAAGAGCCGTTCATCAAGCCCTATATGGTCGAGATGGCGGACGACCATTTTGAGATCGACAGCTCGCGCGCGCACAGGCTCTTAGGCTGGGAGCCCAAGCATTCGTTGCACGAGACGCTGCCCAAGATGGTCGAGGAACTTCGCGCCGATCCGCTGGCGTGGTATCACGAACACGACCTCACCCCGCCCGTTTGGCTCAAGGAAGCAGAACAACAGCAGATCCCCGGCGACCAGCTGCTGCGTGGCCACGAGGCGTCTATGCGCGAGGCGCGCGCCAGCAGCCGGTGGGCGCATTTCGCGAATATGGGTCTCGGTGCCTGGCTGGTAACAAGCCCTCCCATGCTTGCCTACGGGGATGCGGCGATGGTTTGGAACGACATCGCAAGCGGGGCCGCGGTGATGATCTTTGCATTGTTGTCGCTGTCGGGCCGCATGAGCTGGGCACGGTTCGCAACTGCCGCCGCCGGGACCTGGCTCCTGTTCGCGCCGCTGGTGTTCTGGACGCCGAGTGCGGCGGCCTATCTCAACGACACGCTGGTCGGCACGCTGGTGATCGGCTTCGCGCTCCTGCTGCCGCCCGTACCCGGCGTGAGCCCCGTGGCGCTAGCGAGCGGGCCGGATATCCCGCCGGGATGGGACTACAACCCTTCCGGCTGGCTACAGCGCCTGCCGATCATCGCGCTGGCCTTTGTCGGCCTGTTTGTGTCCCGCTACCTCGCCGCTTACCAGTTGGGTCACATCGACTCCGCGTGGGACCCGCTCTTCGGTGACGGCACCGAGCGGATCATCACCTCCGAGGTTTCCAAGGCCTGGCCGGTTCCCGACGCAGGACTCGGGGCCGTGACATACATCCTGGAGATCCTCACCGGCTTCCTTGGCGACCGGCGGCGCTGGCGCACCGCGCCCTGGGTGGTGATCCTCTTCGGCCTCATGATCGTTCCCTTGGGCGCGGTCAGTATTTTCTTCATCATCATTCAGCCGATCGTCATCGGCACCTGGTGCACGCTCTGTCTGGTCGCCGCGCTGGCGATGCTGCTGCAGATCCCGTATTCCTTTGACGAGCTGCTCGCCTCCGGCCAGTTCCTACTCGAGCGCCGGCGTCAGGGTCAATCGCTCGTGCGGGCGTTCTTGTTCGGCGACACTATCTAGGGCGGCAGCGAAGATCCGAGAGACGAGTTTGCGGCGCCGGCGCGCACCGTGATTAGGGAAAGCTTGGGCGGGGGGGTCAACCTGCCGTGGAGCCTGGCCGCTTCGCTGGCAGTCGGGATCTGGCTCATGTGTACCCGGCTCAGCTTCGGCACTATAGGCGCGCAAGCAGACAGTGATCATCTGTTGGGCGCGCTGATCATCACCGTATCGATCTCCGCGCTGGCCGAAATGGCGCGGCCGCTGCGCTTCATCAACATATTGTTCGGGATCGCGCTGATGGGCGCGCCATTGCTCTTCGATGGCGGTACGCCGCTCGCGGACTGGGCCGGGGTACTCGCGGGGGGTTTATTGATCGTGTTGTCCGTCCCGCGCGGCACGGTGCGAAACCAATACGGAAGCTGGAATGGAGCCATCGTTTAGGGACTCGTGCTCGAAGCAGCCACCAGCCACCGGCTCACAAGCCCGAGTAACACCCCCCAGGAAAGAAAGCCCAACAACAGACCGTCGTCAGGTATCGTGGTACACGGTGACCAACGCGAGTCTCAAGCCCCTCACTCCACACGTCGGTCTTGCTCCCAGACCGTGTCTGAGCGGAATTTTAATCCCAATAAAGCGTCGACGAAAAATCCGGTAGCGCTTCTTTGAACGCCAAAATCCGCGCATTGCGATTGCCGCATAATCGGCCACGGACTCGAGGCAAATGTTTCCTAAAGCGGCCGCTGTGTATGTGTTGAACCGAGAAAGCATCAACTGCCTTAGCCTACAGGTTCCAGAGGAGCTACGCGCTGCATTAGCCTGAGCTAGAGAATTTTCATGACATATAGAACGCTATCGGATCTGCCGAAAGTCCTGCGCAAGGCGTTGCCTAGGCACGCCCAAGAGATCTATTTGGCAGCTCATACCCGCACTTGGGAGAAATGCGCTGCCTCCCAGGATTACCAAGATGAGCGGAGCATGGCCGAGACCGCTCACAAGGCGGGATTATTCGCCGTCGAGATGGAATACGAAAGGGATGAGCATGGCAGGTGGCGAAGGGCCTCCGTAGGCGAGGCCATGGATAAGAGCAAGATGCGTAAAGAAGAATGAAGCTCGACCCACTGCGACAAAGCGCGCGCCGTGTATGAAATAAGGCATGCAGGTGTTTGATGCGGGGAAGGCTACGTACCGGATAGCGCCTCTCAACGGGACAAGCGTTGCGCAAGGCCGGTGAGCCGCCGGGCCGCCTTGACGGTATTTACGGCAATGGCGAGGGCTTGCGGTTGGCCGATGACCACCACCAGGCGCTTACCGCGCGTGACCGCAGTATACAAGAGATTGCGTTCGAGCATCGGGTAGTGCTGGGTGGCCAGGGGCACGACCACCGCCGGGAACTCCGAGCCTTGGCTCTTGTGGATCGAACAGGCATAGGCAAGAACGATCTCGTCCAGCTCCCCGAAGTCGTACTCGATCTCTCGACCATTGAAACCGGCGCGGAGCACACCCTCGTCGAGATCGACATGGGTGCCGTCCGATATCGCCGTTGAAGACTTCTTTATCGTAGTTGTTCACCATTTGAATGATCTTATCTCCCGGGGTGAAGCGTGAGCCGAAGCGCTCGACAACGGGCGCGCCCGTGGCATTGAGCCGGGCCTGGAGCGCGGAGTTCAAGGCGCGGGTGCCGAGCGTGCCGCGGTTCATGGGAGTAAGGACTTGGAGATCGCGGATCGGATCCAAGCCGAAGCGCTTGGGAATGCGCTCGGCCACGGACTCGATGAGCTTGTCGTGGATCGCCTCGGGCGATGAGGCGGGGAGAAAATAGAAATCGCTCGGCTCGCCCGCGGGGGGATATTCGGGCAGCCGCCCTTGATGGATGCGGTGGGCGTTGACGATGATCCGCGATTGCGCGGCTTGACGGAAGATCTCGGTAAGCTCCACGGTCGCAACGCGTCGTGATGCGATGATATCGGCCAGCACGGCCCCGGGACCGACCGAAGGGAGTTGGTGGACATCGCCGACCAAGAGTAGCGCGCATGCGTGAGGCGCTGCCTTCAGAAGCTGATGCATCAAAACCACATCCACCATCGAGACCTCATCCACCACCAGCAGATCCGCGTCGAGCCGGTGCCCGGCGTTGCGCTTGAAGCCGCGGAACTTCGGATCGAACTCCAGCAACCGATGGATCGTGCGGGCGTCATAACCGGTGGATTCCGCCAGCCGCTGCGCCGCCCGGCCGGTTGGGGCGCAGAGCAGGAAGCGCACGTTTTTAGCACGCAGCGCGAACAATACGCTTTTGACCAGGGTCGTTTTACCGCAACCGGGGCCGCCGGTGAGCACGGAGACTTTGCTATTCATTATGGTCGCGAACGCCGCGCGCTGGGACGTCGAAAAGCTGATCCGCGAGCGCTCTTCAACCCAGGGAAGAGCTTTCTCCGCATCGATCCGTTCCCAGGCCGGCGGCCCCTGGAGCAAGCGCCGCAGATGAGCGGCAACCCCCGTTTCCGCATCGTGCAACGCGGCCAGGTAAACCGCGTCCACGGTGTCGATCGGTTCAGCAATGAGATTCCCTTCCCGGATCTCGTCATCCACCGCGGCTTGTATGATGGGCGGCGGGCTCTCGAGCAGCGTGACCGCGGCATCCGCCAAGGCTTCGCGCGGCATGGCGCAATGCCCCGCGCCCGCTTGTTCCTGAAGGACATGGCGGACACCGGCCTGGGCCCGCATTTGCGAATCGGAGGGGATCCCAATCTTTTGCGCTAAGGTATCGGCGCTCTTGAAGCCGATGCCGTGGATGTCGAGCGCCAGCCGATAGGGATTCTCGCGCACGCGCTCGACGGCGGCCTCCCCGTAGGTCCTGTAAATCCGTACGGCACGGCTGGTACCGATCCCATAGGATCGCAAGAACACCATGATTTCGCGCACCGCCTTCTGCTCGGCCCACGCGCCGAGGATCCGTTCTTGCCGCTTGGGACCAATGCCGGGCAATTTCCTAAGCCGCTCGGGCTCGCGCTCGAACACTTCGAACACCCGCTCACCGAGCGTTTCGATGAGCACCTTGGCGAAGTGCGGGCCGATGCCCCGAATCATGCCTGAAGCGAGGTATTTCTCGATGCCTTCGAGCGTGCTCGGAGGAACGATGCGCAGTTCCGCGGCGCGAAACTGCCGGCCGTAGGTGGCGTCGTTGATCCAATGGCCCGTGCTTTCGAGAAACTCCCCCGGATGGACCGCCGCGGCGCTGCCTACGACCGTCACCAGATCCCGCTGGCCCCGGACGGTCACCCGCAGGACGCAGAAGCCGCTCTCGGGGCTATGGAAGGTCACTCGCTCGATAGTCCCCGATAGACGTTCGCTCTGCTGAGAACTGTCGGTCTGCATGCGGCGGATGATACCTGGTGTTGGGTCGCTTCGGGACGGCCTGTGGTCCTCGATGCGCAAGACCTTTCCGCCGACGATCCTCGCGGTGATGTCCTCAAATCACTTCTCGGCCAGCGTGCCGAGAAGCATCTGCGCGACGCCTCGACTCGCCGAGGTTTCTACCGGAGGTGAAAAAACCCATGGACGACGCCATTCCCTCTCCCCCCTTATGCATTGTCAATGTTTTTGTCTAGAGAAGCGTAAATATTTATGACATAATTGACGCCAAGACGATGCGTTTATACAGACCATATATTTAATAAGTTATTGTAATAGCAGGTAACAAAGTGGACATAAAGCATGACATAAACGGTGACATAAAAGAAGCCACGTACCCAGAACAACGGGTACAGACGCACCGGTCTGGATACTTCGTTTTTAACGTCGGGATTAACGTTGAGACTATCCAATCATTACTAGATCGAGTAAATGACGCTCAAGAGCGATTCTGCAGTGTTCCCGTCTTGCCGGACATCGCTACTCGACTTGACAAGGAAGTCATTGTTTCTAGCATCTTTGGAACAAATACGATCGAAGGCGGTACGCTTTCTCAAGAGGAGACCGCTGCACTTCTTGACCTTGAAGAAAATGCGGAGGCAAAGGAAGAAAAAGAACGACGGGTTACGAACATTCGCGATGCTTATGGTATAGCCGAAAACTTTGCTAAAGCTGTGGTCACAGACGGAGCAGGCGCGATTCACTTGAAGGAATTTATGATCACTGATCTCCATGCAACGATTACTGACGGCCTAATCCATCCTCGCAATGTACCCGGACAGTATCGCGATAATGAGAAGGGAGACTTAACAAGAGTTGGTGACGAGGAACACGGCGGCGTCTATGTGGCGCCAAAATGCTTGGATGATATACAGCTTCTAGTAAAGGGGTTTTTAGATTGGATTAATAGCGACGAGATTCGCGTATTAAATCCCTTAATTAGGGCGCCTTTAGTTCATTATTATTTTGAGAGGATACATCCCTTCTGGGATGGAAACGGTCGGGTTGGGAGGGTGCTAGAAGCTTTGGTGCTCAAGTGTTCCGGTTTTAAATATGCTCCATTTGCAATGTCTCGGTATTACTTGGAGCATATTGACGAATATTTCACCCTGTTTAATGTCGCCCGTAAGGCCGCAGAAAAGCATGAAACGTATCCTAATACGGCATTTGTAGAGTTCTTCTTAGGAGGGATGCGTGAAGTCATTAACAAACTACACAATCGTGTTAATACGATGGTAACTGGGTTACTTTTTCAGGTCCAGGTCAATGACATGTTCCAAAGTAAAACGATCAATATGCGGCAACTCACGATTCTAAATAACCTGTTCGCGGTCGATTATGATTTGAATAAACTTCAATCTCAGCCATGGTATAAGGGGCTATATAGCAAACTAACACCTCGCACACAGCACCGCGATCTTGTCCAGATGATCGAGTTAGATTTAATTCAGGTTGCAAAGGGTAAAAAGATAAAACTCGTATTACCCGGACTTTGATTTCCCCCACTGCGCTTGCGCAGCCTTGCGAGCTATTTTCCTGGCGTTGTTCCGGCGCCAACTCTCTGCCCTGACCTTGCCACGCAGTGTGACACAGGCCGGCGCCTGTCCGTCGGCGGATATCATCGAGCACGCGCGAACCCCTCCGTGTTAGACTTTGTCCCGGGGAATGTCGATAGATTTGAGGTAAAGCGTACCGTGGACCCATCGCGGTCTTTGCCCGTGGGCAAGTGCGTCCTGGCGGTGGTTCTCGCTGCCGCCGTCGCTGGCTTTTTTTATTATGACCTGGATCGCTATCTGTCTTTCGAGGCCCTCAAAACCCATCGCGATGCGCTCTTGGCCCTTGCCGAGGCTAACTACGGCACCGCCGTCGCCGTCTTCATGATTAGCTATGCGCTGATTACCGGTGTGTCCTTGCCCGGCGCCGTGATCATGACGCTGGCGGGCGGATTCCTGTTCGGGAGCGTGCTCGGGACCTTGTACGTCAATGTCGGAGCCACGACCGGAGCGACGCTCGCCTTCCTCGCCGCCCGCTACCTTTTGCGGGAGTGGGTGGAGGCTAAGTTCGGCCAAAGGATGGATGCGTTTCAGCGCGGTTTTGCCGAGAATGCGTTCAACTATCTTATGACCCTCCGTCTCATACCGATTTTCCCCTTCTTTCTCGTCAACCTGCTCTGCGGCCTCACCCGGATCCGGCTTTCGACTTACATGCTGGCGACGGCGATCGGAATCGTGCCGGGCAGCTTCGTCTATGCCTACGCCGGCCGGCAGCTCGGCGGCCTGAATTCGATGGCCGATATTGCGACACCGGGAGTGCTGCTGGCGTTTACACTGCTGGGCTTGCTGGCGCTGGCGCCGGTGCTCTACCGCCGGCTGCGATTCGAGAGCATCAAGCGTGAATAACGTGCGCCGCGACGGGATCCTTCCCGATGATGCATACGACCGCGAGCTGGCCGCGAACGTTCGCCCGAGCAACTGGAGTAATCCACAGCCTTCCGGAGCGTACAACCTGGCTGTCATCGGGGCGGGAACGGCCGGGCTCGTGACGGCGGTGGTGGCGGCGGGGCTGGGCGCGAAGGTGGCGCTGGTCGAAAAAGCGCTAATGGGCGGTGATTGCCTTAATGCGGGTTGCGTGCCTTCCAAGGCCTTGATTCGTGCCGCGCGCGCATGGTCCGGGCTGCGCAACGCCGAGGAGTTCGGATTGCGGATCGCGGGCGAGGTCGGCTACGACTTCGCCGCGGCCATGGCGCGCATGCGGCGGCTGCGCGCACGCATCAGCAACAACGATTCGGTTGAACGTTACACCCGCCTCGGGGTCGATGTTTACTTGGGCGAAGGGCGCTTCACCGCAGGGGACCGGATCGCGGTTGGGGACCAGACGCTGAACTTCAGAAAAGCAGCGGTCTGCACGGGTACGCGCGCGACGGCGCCGCCGATCCCCGGTCTCATGGAAGCCGGCTATCTCACCAATGAAACGGTCTTCGATGTGACGGCGCTACCGCGCCGGTTAGCGGTCGTCGGGGCCGGGCCGATCGGCTGCGAACTGGCGCAGACCTTCGCTCGCTTCGGGAGCGAGGTCTGGGTGCTAGAACGCGCCGAGCGTATCCTCGTGCGGGACGACCCGGACGCGGCCCGCGTCGTGCAGCAGCGGATGGAAAGCGAGGGAGTAAAGTTCGCATTGAACGCCGACATAAGCGAGGTGAGCCGTGCTGAGCGCGGAAAGATTGTAGCCTATGAAACGCCCGGCCGGCGTGAGGAATTGTGTGTCGATGAAGTCCTCGTGGGCGTAGGCCGAGCCCCGAACGTCGAAGGCCTGGGGTTGGACGCGGCCGAGGTCGATTTCGATCCCACGGCCGGCGTGCGCGTGGATGATCATTTGCGGACCACGAATCCTTCGATTTACGCCGCCGGTGACGTCTGCTCCGCGTACAAATTTACCCACGTGGCCGATGCCCTGGCGCAAATTGTGATCCAAAACGCGCTTTTTCCCCATCCCTTTGGGTTGGGCTACGCCACCACGCGCTCACTTCTCGTTCCCTGGTGCACCTACACCACGCCCGAGATTGCCCATGTGGGGATGACTGCGGCTGCTTGCGCCGAGCAGGGCATGGAAACCGAAACCTATACTTACGATCTGGCCGAGGTCGATCGCGCCATCCTCGATGGTGAAGAGGAGGGTTTTGCGCGGTTGCATATCAAGAAGGGAACGGATCGCATCCTCGGTGCGACCGTGGTCGCCGAGCACGCTGGCGAGATCATCAGTGAGATCACGGTGCTGATGCGAGCGGGCCGGGGCGTGAAAACCTTGCTCGCGAGCATCCACCCGTATCCCACCCAGGCGGAGGCCGTAAAAAAAGCCGCTAACCTGTGGCGGAAAACCCGGTTGACCGCGACGATGAAACGTCTGCTGAAGAACTACTACGAATGGAGCCGATCACGCGTGCGGCGTGTTTGAAAATAACGCCCTGATGGTTGCTTGCATCTCCTCGGCCGTTGCGCGCGGATCTTTTGCATCGCGGATCGGGCGCCCGACCACGATATGATCCGCGCCGTTACCGAAGGCTTCGTTCACGTCCACCACGCGTTTTTGGTCGTCGCTCGGCCGGTTTTCCACCGGCCGGATTCCCGGCGTGACGACAAGCAGCCGCTCGCCGAGCTCGGCGCGTAGCTTGGGCGCCTCCAGGCCCGATGAGATCACGCCATCGCAACCGATGGCCAAGGCGCGTTTCGCTCGCGATAAAACCAATCGTTTGACGTCGCATTGAAACCCCAGATCCTCAAGATCGCGCTGGTCCAAGCTCGTGAGCACCGTGACCGCGAGGATCTTGAGATCGCTCTTCTCTCGCACCGCGGCCTCCAGCATCGCGTCATTGCCATGGACGGTGGCGAAGTGCACGCCGCGATCTTTAAGGCGTCTCACAGCGCGGCCTACTGTCTCCGGGACATCGAAGAATTTCAGATCGACGAAGACCTTTTTTTGCCGGCTCAAGAGCCATTCGATGAGATCGAAGTAAGATCCGGACATGCATAACTCCAGACCGAGCTTATAAAACATCACGGCATCCCCGAGCGATTCCACCAACGCCTTGGCTTCGGATGCGCCCGGAACGTCGAGCGCGGCGATTAAGCGCTCCGCGGGAGGAATCGGTTTACGCGAGAGCCAGGGTTGTT
Organism: Chromatiales bacterium USCg_Taylor; assembly: GCA_002007425.1. Lineage (GTDB taxonomy): Bacteria > Pseudomonadota > Gammaproteobacteria > JACCXJ01 > JACCXJ01 > USCg-Taylor. Next base: position 18,377 of record MUGK01000023.1, read on the forward strand.
GCGCGCGGCCAATCCCTTCGAGCCGCGCCTTGATCTCCAAGCGGTCCAGGGAGGCCATGGGCAGATTCATGAGCATGGCGATGCGATATTCCAGTGTCTCAAAAGCCCTTCGGAAGGCCGGCATCCGATCGCCGTCATCGCCGTCAACCGCGGCCGGGTCCGGGAGGCCCCAGTGAACGCTCATGGGCTGGCCGGGCCAGATCGGACAGGCCTCGGCGGCCGCATTATCACAGACGGTGAAGACCAAGTCGAAGGACGGCGCGCCAGGTCCGCTAAACTCGTCCCAGGACTTGCTGCGCAGTCCCGCGGTTGGAAAATTCAAACCCTTCAGCAGATCAAGGGCGAGCGGGTGGACGCGGCCCTTGGGATGACTGCCGGCGCTAAAGGCCCGGAACCGGCCGCGGCCGACTCGGTTTAAGATTGCCTCGGCCAGGATGCTGCGGGCGGAGTTTCCGCTGCACAGGAACAAAATCTGATAGCATTTCTCGGTCATGATGCTCAATACGTCAAGTCACGGCATGATAACGAATCATTGTTGGGTAGTATGCGGGAAACGCGAGCCCAGCGATTGAGTGTTGACCTCGCGTAGTCTAGCCTTAGTGAGGGAGGACAGCGGGCAAATCTTTACAACTATAACAGGAGGCAAATTATGAAGGCGCATATATGTGGACGGATAGCCGCCGTGGCGGTGTTCCTGCTGGTCAATCATACCGCGGCCGCGCAGAGCGAGACCAGCGAGGAGTGCATGCGCAAAATCGGGGCCTATGCTCTCAACTTCAATGCTTACCAAGCCGCGACCGGTAGTAATAGGTTCTGCGACGATATTCCCCTTACCGGGCCAACCGTTCTGACGCTCGATTTTGTCGACCCGGAGTTACGCCAGATGCCAGCCGAGGCCCGGCTGCTCGAGGTCGAGTCGTGGCCGGCGGCGCTCGATGGTTCCAGCGACGGCAAGGCGCTGGTTCTACAACGTTTACCCTCAAAGACCTATTCCTCGGGGCTCATCGAAATCGACCACACGTTTAAAGCACCGGGATACTACGTGGAAGTCGTGAGCATCAAGGCACCGAATGGCAAGAAGCACGTGTTGCGGTTTCCGTTTCAGGTGGCGGGTGGGGCTGTAAGCGACTGGTCCGGGTTAGGGCTTTGGGCGGCTATTAGTGCAATCCTTGTGCTCGTTGCCGGCGCGGCTTTTTGGTTTTTCAGAAGAAAAGGCGAGGAAGTTTAACGCTGGTCCAGGCCAGCGAGCGAGAGCAGGGTGAGGATCCGACTCAAGCGGTAGCCGTCGGCGTCAGGAGGGCATCGGCCTTGGCGGCACAGATAAAGTCGTTCTCCGAAAGGCCATCGATCGCGTGCGTAGTATAGCGAACGGCGCAGGTTCGGTAACCGATCTCCATCAGCGGATGGTGATCCTCCTCATGGGCGATTGCGGCGACGGCATTGGCGAAGGCCATCGTTTCGTGGTAATTCTTGAAGCGATAGGTTTTTGAAATCGACTTGGCGTCGTCAGCGAGATCCCAACCCGGCACGTAGTTTAGGAAATCCCGGGCCTCGGAGGCGGTCAAGGCCGGCAGGCCGCCTTCGCAGGGTTTGCAGCGCCGTCGAGTAAGCTCGCTCATTGATTACCTCCGCACCTAGGCCTGGCTCATGGGATGAAGCTCGGATCTCGGAGATGGCTGGACGCCGGCGAGGACCTTGAGATGTTCGGCGATGCAGAGCGGCAGCGCCCGGAGGTTGTATCCGCCTTCGAGCAGCGCAATGAGCCGGCCCTCGGCATGTTGGTCCGCGGCTTCCAGCATGCGTTGGCTCATCCAGCGGAAGCACTCCGTGGTGAGGCAAACCTCCGCGAGCGGGTCGTCGCGGTGCGCATCGAAGCCCGCCGAGATCAAGATAAATTCCGGTTTAAAGGCGTTGATTTTGGGCAGGATGTGTTTCCTAAACGCCGCGTGGTAGTCGCCATCGGTGGCACCGGCCGCCATCGGACAGTTTAAAGTCGTCCCGGCACCCGCGCCGCTCCCGGTCTCCGTCCAGGCTCCGGTGCCCGGATAGAACGGGTATTGATGCAGGCTCACGTAGAACACGGAAGGGTCGGTGTAAAAGCTGTGCTGGGTGCCGTTACCGTGGTGCACATCCCAATCGAGAATCAACACTTTATCGATCCCGTAGCGCTTCTGGAGATAACGCGCCAGGATAGCAACGTTGTTGAAGAGACAAAACCCTAGCGCCATAGCGTGCTCGGCGTGGTGACCCGGCGGCCGGAGCATGGCGAAACCGTTTTCAATCTCCCCGCCGAGGAGCCGATCGGCCAGTTCGAGTCCCGCCCCCGCCGCGAGCAGAGCCGCATCGAAAGACCGCGACGAGATCGCGACATCGGGGGAATCCAAATACCGCTCCCCGGCGGCGCAGGCTCCCCGTGCACGTTGAATATAGCCGTGGTCGTGGATGGTTTCGATACACGCGATCTCGGCCGGGCGCGCCGCGATGCGTTTGGTGCGCTCGAACCACGGCTGCGCGGCCAGATGCGCCATGCTTACCTCGAGCCGCCGGCCGCACTCGGGATGCCCGCGACCGGTGTCGTGCTCAAGGTAGGCCGGGTCGTAGATGAATCCCGTGCTCATATGCAAGCAGTGTAGCCGCGCCTCGGCACGGTTGCCAGCCGGTTAGCGCACGAATGTTATTTTTTTGAGCGCGGGCGGGTTCGGGCCTGCTCCTGCAACTTCTGAAAGAAATCGGTCTCGGTCAGCTCCGCGACCTGGCGCGCCTTCTTGGTCTCATCGATCTCGATGCGGAGGGTCTCGATCTGTTGCTTGAAGCGTTGCTCACGGGCCGCGACTTCCTGCGCCATCCGTTGGAAGACGCGGGCGAGTTGCCCGAGCTCGTCTGGGCGCTTGCCCACCTCGGCTAACGTGTCGGCCACGAACTGTCCCGACTCGACAGCGGCCGCGGCGGTGGTGACGCGAGCCACGTCCTGGAGATAGAGCACTTCCTGATCACGCAGCCGTTTTTTCTCCAGACAGGCCCCGATCCGGGCACGCAGCAGTACCGGATTGAAGGGCTTAGGGAGGTAATCTTCCGCACCGTGCTCGATGCAACGCACGACGCTCTGGATCTCATCGAGCGCCGAGATCATGATGACGGGGATGTCGCGCAGGCGGGCGTCGGCCTTGAGCTGTTTCAGCGTCTCGTAACCATCCATCTCGGGCATCAGCACATCGAGCAGCACCAGATCGACGGGCTGGTCACGGACCGCTTGCAACGCTCGCCGGCCATCCTTTGCCATGCTTACCCGATAGCCTTGATGCCGCAACCGCCTGGACAGCATGTCGCGGTTGGTCTCGTTGTCGTCCACCACCAGGAGGTGGCCAGGGAGGAGGGCGGTGGCTTCCCGGTCGGCCGTCACTGCCTCTGTGTCCGTGTCTTTATCGTTAAGCCAGGATAGCTCGCCCGGTGAAGGAGAGGCGGCGGTCAGCGTTGGGGACTCGAAGAGGGCGTTCAGCATCCCGAGTAGGGTCTTCCCCGCCGTGTGGATCTTCTGGAGGTCGCCGGTGAAGGGTTGTAACGCACTGTCGTCGGCCTCCTCCAACAGCAATTCGCTATAGCCGATGATATGGTTGATGGGGGTGCGCAACTCATGCCGCAGATGAGAAGTAGCCTGTGGCTCCGGGATCGCAGCGCCCCCCTCGGGCGCCGCCCCTGCTTCGACACCCGGCTCGGGCGTGTCATTGGCCGTCACGGCCCGCGCCCTGCGTCCTGGTTCAACAGGGCTTCAATCTTCGCGAGCAGCGTGTCGATCTCAATCGGTTTCGTATCGTAGTCATCGGCGCCCGCTTCCATCGCCTTCTCGCGGTCGCCCGACATGGCATGGGCGGTCAAGGCGATGATGGGGATCGCTTGGGTCTTGGGCGCCGCCTTCAGCCGCCTTGTTGCCTCCCAGCCGTCCATGATCGGCAGGCTCATGTCCATCAAGATCAAATCCGGCCCATCACGCTGGGCCATGGCCACGCCTTCGGCCCCATCGACCGCGATGAGCACCTCATAGCCACGGCGCTGCAGGCGCCGCCCGAGCATGTCTCGGTTCATCTCGTTATCTTCGACCAATAAGATTTTCGCCATTGCATTTCTCCTATGCGACCTGGCCCAAGCACGCCGCGATCCGATCGCCAAGCTCCGCGAGCAGCTCTTCGCGCCCATGCGCCCCTTTATGGACGATGTATTGTACATAGCCATTGAGCCGCTGATGATCCTCCGCGGTGAGGTCCTTGGCCGTGACCACCACAATGGGGATCGCGCGCCAGCCGTCATGCTGTCGCAGAACCTCGAGAAAGCTGAAGCCATCCATCTCCGGCATCATGAGATCGAGCACGATGAGCTCGGGTCGGTTCTCGGCAACCCGATCAAGCGCTACCCGCCCATTCTCGGCCTCCGCGACCACCCAGCCCTCTTGCTCCAGCATACGCCGCATCAGCGCCCGCAGATCCGCCTGGTCCTCGACCACCAGCACCGGGCAGGGTGGATGGGCGCAGCGGTACTTTTGTAGTAACTGGGCCAAATACTCCCGGTCGATCGGCTTGGTCAGGAAGTCCGTCGCCCCCAGGGCAAAACCCATATTCCTGTCATCGACTATCGTCGCCATGATCACCGGGATGGGGGCCAGCTCGGGGTCGGCCTTCAATGCCGTCAACACCGCCCAACCATCCATCCCCGGCATCAATACATCGAGTAGGATCACCGCCGGCCGCAGCTCCTTGGCGAGCCGCAGCCCCTCCTCGCCGCTCGCCGCTCCCGCCATGTGCAGTCCCTGTTCTCGCGCGAGAAAGCGCTGCATCAGCTCGCGTGCCGCCGGGTCATCATCGATGACCAGCACCGTCGGCACGCCCTTAGGTGGAGTCAAGGCGGCGACACGACTCCTTTCGGCGTCCAGTGTCACTGTGGTTTTCGGCGCCACGCCATCGATGGGCAGCCGGATGGTGAAAGTCGAGCCCTGGCCCGGCGTGCTCTCCACCGTGATATCGCCCCCCATCATCTGACAGAAGCGACGGCTGATGATGAGCCCGAGTCCCGTACCGCCATACTTTTTGGAGGTCGAGGCATCGGCTTGCGAAAAGGCCTGAAAGAGCTTCTGCATCTGTTCCGGGGAAATACCGATGCCCGTGTCGTTGACCCCGAAATTAAGCCACTCTACCCCGTCTACCCTCTCTCGTCCGACCGCCAGGGTGATGACACCACTACTGGTGAACTTGCAGGCGTTGCTAAGTAAGTTGAAAAGCGCCTGGCGCACCTTGGTGAGATCGGCCCGCAGGGCCCCCGGACCCTCGGCAAAGCGAACCTCGATCCGGTTGCCGTTCTTCTCCACCAAAGGCGCAATGGTTGATACCACCTCCTGGAGCATGGCCGGCACGTCGAAGGTCTCGAGATGCACCTCCATCTTCCCGGCCTCGATCTTCGAGAGGTCCAGAACGTCATTGATCAAGGCCAGCAGGTGCTTGCCCGCCGAGCGGACCTTCCGGAGGTCGGCGAGATCGTTTTCTCGCCCCGCGTCTTCGGCCTCCTCCGCGAGCATCTCGCTATAACCGATGATGGCATTGAGCGGGGTGCGCAGCTCATGGGACATGTTCGCTAGAAACGCACTTTTGGCGCGATTCGCCTCCTCGGCCGCGGTCTTGGCCGATCCCAGTTCTTCCTCGGCGCGCTTGCGCTCGGTGATTTCACATTGCAGGGATTCATTCGCTTGCACCAGTTGCGCAGTGCGTTTCTCCACCCTTATTTCCAGATCATCGTGGGCCTTCTGCAGTGCCTCCTGCGCCCGCTTGCGATCGGTGATGTCGCGGATGAAGGCGCTGAAGAGAACTGTGTCTCCCAAGCGCAGTGGCAAGATAGTCAATTCGACCGGGAACTCGCGCCCATCCCGATTGAGTGCCGTGATCTCGATCCGCTTGTTCAACACAGGACCTGTACCTGTGGCCAGGAAGTGTTTGATGCCTTGTTCGTGCGCTTGACGGTGTTGAAGCGGGACGATCGTCTCAGCTAATGCTCGCCCGCAAGCCTCTTGCCTAGGCCAGCCGAAGATAATTTCGGCCTGGGCGTTCCATCCCGTGATCCGGCCGCTCGTATCCATCGTGATGACGCCGTCGAGCGCGTTCTCTAGGATCAAGCGAGTGCGTTCCTCGCTCTCCCTGAGCGCTCCCTCCGCCGCCCGGGCTCGCGCGCTTTCTTCTCGAGCCTGGGCCCATTCCACTCGCAGCTGGGCGGCGAGGTTATTGAATGATAGCGCTACCCGTCCTAGCTCATCCCGATTTTCGAGAGTGATCGTGCCGGGCACATGACCGCTGACCATCCGTTGCGAGGCTTCATCGAGGCTCGAGACGGTACGCAGGACGGCCATATAAAACCCCGTCCATAGATAAGCTGCTAACAGCAACCCCAGCGCTGTGGCGATTTCAACCAAGTATTTAGTGCGGGTAAAGCGGTCAATGCGGGCCCGCAACAGAGCGTCCAATTCATCGATGCTACGATCCCATAGCTCAAAGCTCCCGGCCAGCGCGGCCGCTGCTGCGGCACGATATGTTTGTGGCTGAATAGTTATGCTCTGGGCCGTGCCCCCTAAATATATTCTATATGTATCGCTAAGTTGCCCGATGAATTCTCGATGAAGTGTGTCGAAACGTGCGCCCGTCACGGTGATAAATTCCCGCCGAGGCTTTTCTAAGATTGCCCTCAGAGTCCCGGGGGAATTGTTACGGAAGGCGAGCTCCAGTCCGTTTTCGGTCCCCTTGAGATAGGTTTGTACCAGGCCGCCTAACTCGACGAGTCGAGCGACGAGCCGAGATCTTTCCTCAGCCGAGAGACTCTGGTGCCTAAGGGCGTGCTCACCCAGAAGTGTGGTCTGCGCCACTAGGAATTGATATTCGGGCAGCTTGAGCAGCACTGCATCCATCAGGTAATAGCTATCGAGATCAGGGTCGAGGATAAGATTCGAGCTATCACCGACCAGGGCAATCAGCGCGCGGATGTCCGCGATGAAATTCTTGACATGATCGTCGCTTACCTTCGCCTCAAAGCCTAGGGTTTCAGCTTTCAGGTTCCGCCAACTGGTTTGCAGCGCGCTGAATCGCTCGCTTGCATTCAGGGTCGCGCCAAGGTCCCGGTTGACCTTCCCGAGCCGCTCGAAATCCCTATCGATTTGAGCCTGTCCCGCCAGTATTTGGTCCTTGAACGAAGTATTACCGCTCACGTAGTCATGGACGAGTATGCTGTGGTTCAACGTGTGCTCAAACAGTTGCCGTAGCGGCCGCAGACAGGCGTCTCCATCGATCTCTTTCTGGGCAAACTCTATCCGGTCATTTACTGAGGAAATGTAAAAGGTCAGTACCAGCGCCAGCGGTGCGATAAAGAGCAGGCTGATCAAGCCAAACTTCCGCCTGTAGGTAAGGCGATTCATTAACCAGATGGCCGGATTAAAAAGATTCTTCATAGTCATACTTTCTGCGAACGAGGTTAGAAGGCGGAGCGCGCTATTTCGGCGTGGGAAAGATCAATCGCGATCAGGTACACCACTATGCCCGGCGCAAAGGCATGACGTGAAGGCCGTCGAGCATTGGCTTGCGCCCAATTTGGTTACGACATTGACGAGAACTGAGTTCGGGTCAAGGTCGCGCCTTCGAGCGTGATAGAAACCCGAAGTACTTTAGCCCATCGGCGATGAGCTCTGTGCCCGTTTGCGTGACAAACTGTTTGAATTTTTCGCCATCACCGCTCAACAACGCTTGAGCATGCCCTAATGCGAGGTATGTCTCACTTCTCGTCCTTCCCAACACCCGTTTAGTGTAAGGATCAACGAGTTTCATTAAAACCTGCAACTCTACTTGCTTTTCCCAGAGGGAATAGCCACCCAAACCAACCTCTAGGACGGCATCCAGAGGATCTGCCCCAAACCGGCTATAGTCAATGGAAGCGGCTGCTTGCTTGTACCATTGCCTGATCGGGTACCTCCAGTTATCAAGATGCGCGGTTCGTGCTTCGTTGGCTAGGGGAAGTTTGTAATAACGTTCAGTCACCACGGTTTTAATGGCGCCGTCCGACGACAACTGGGAAGCGATCTGCTGGGCCAGTACCATCGTTGGCATCCAAGGGGCTTTGCCGCCAGGGAGCTTTGCCGCCGGGGTCTCATTGACCCACCCAGCGATGAGCACTCCGCCGGGACCCCGATAGACCTTACGGTCCAGCATCGAATCGAGTGGTATGGTTTCACTCAGCATCGCCAGGTTAGGCTGCTGGGTCAGAAGCAAGTCTGGCGTCACCTCAAGCGGCGGTGCTTCAATGGGAACCACCAGGACCGTTTTTATTTGACTGACACTATGGGTAGATGGCTGGATCTGGGGACCTAAACACCCGCTTAATCCAACCAGAAGCGGCAGTAATAGGGTATAAGGTTTCATTGTCCGACCTCTCGCCTCTATCGAATCTGAAAAACTTAAGGTCGGGATCATCTCCAACAAGATGACCCCTGCCACTGATAACTACAAACCTTCGGGGGCTAGTGTCCCAGCCGCGGCTTTCCTTAAGCTCGAACGCTTCTGCGTGAGCGCCGTTGCGAGGAAAGATTTCATCTTTGTCTACCAGCCCCCTACCAAGGTGCTCCCCCCAGCGGGTTACGCTACTTCGCCGGGACGACGAGGGGCTGGCCCTTCTCGGCGATCAAGATCCCCACGCCCTTGAGCGGAGCGGTCTCGCTGGCGTTCTTGGCTTCGTGCACCTGCTGAGGCGCCACATGGTACGTGACCCCCCGCTCCAGGGAGACTGGCGACTTGCCTTCCACCTCCAAGGTCCCAGAGCCTTCCAGGATGTACACGAACTCATCTCCGGGGTGATAGTGTTTCCCACTAGACGCTCCGGGAGCGACGTCTGGATGGATGGACACGTCCCTTCCTTTCCCTCTATCCCTGCCAGCTCCGTTTTAAGCAGCACGGTGTCCTCCTGCTGAGCGTTCAGGACCTCGGGGCCGGTCACCCCCACCGCAATTCCCACTGCCGAGGTCAAGCCGAGCGTTAGAGCTGTTCGTCTCATCGAGATAGTCATTTTGTTACCTCCTACAAATACAGATGTGGCATCGATTGTAATGGGCATCTCGAAAAATTTGCCCACTTGGTAAGGTCTTTGGGCTTCATCCCCGGGTTCGTCCATTTAGGCCTTCGTAGAAATCCGGATTTTTCGAGGTGTACGAGGAAATGCCAAAGCGAGATCCACGAATTCAAGCCATTCCTAAACATCAAGAGCATGTTGCGTATGAAGCGTTGGGTGTTCATAGAGATGCTCCTCCATTGTTACTGTAGATATTCGGTGATCGAGCTTTACTTGCTGGACACTTACACCATTGTCTAGCGCAAAGCCTGCGCCAGGAGCGTGAAAACCCCGGCAAGGTATGTTTAACTTGTTGTCTTAAGGAGAATTTCTGCAAGCCTAATAAGGAAGGCCAAGGAGGAAACGGCACCCGTTTCAGGGGCCTTTAGTCACAATATTTCGGGAGCGTCCCAACATATTGTGAGCGGTCAGGCGGGGCGAGTGATGCCGAGTTTCTTCATGCGGAATTCCAGGGTGGAGGGTTTGAGGCCGAGACGCTCGGCCGCGCCGCCCGTGCCGCTCACCCGCCAGCCAACCAGCTCCAGGTGAGCGCCGTGATCTCGATTCGCTTGTTCAACACAGGACCTGTACCTGTGGCCAGGAAGTGTTTGAGGCCCTGGTTGTGTGCTGCACGAAGTTGAGGCGGAACGATAGTCTCAGCCAATGATCGCGCCCACAGGCGTCTTCCCGAGGCCAGCCGAAAATGGTCTCGGCCTGGGCGTTCCATCCCGTGATCCGGCCGCTCGTATCCATCGTGATGACGCCGTCGAGCGCGTTCTCTATTGAGCCTTGCATAATTAGTGAAGTTACCAGAGAGGCAGCTCAGCTTGTTTCCAGAATGCACAAACGAGCGTTGTGCACCTCTGCATCGAGGCCAGTCGCCTACGCGCCACAGTCGTCAGGTGCGCGAAATCCTCAGCGCAGAAGTGAGGCAGTTCATGCTGTTTAAGGTACGCCCA
>MUGK01000221.1 GCA_002007425.1 Chromatiales bacterium USCg_Taylor
ACATACCGCTCGGATGCGAAATCTACCTCAACGCCTCGACCGACGGTCATATCTGTGTCTGAACTACCGTCAAATGACAATTGATTCACAGCCTCTCACATCTCCGTGGCTTCGGCGCGCTTGATCATCGCGTTCATGGCGCTGTTCATCGCGACCTTGCTGTGCGGGGCCATCGTTAATTTCATTATTGCCAAACTAGTGATGAGCTCGGGACTCTCTGGGACGGACCGGGTGCTGGGGATCGTGTTCGGGATCGCGCGCGGCGCCCTCGTGGTGGGGGTCTTGGTGCTCGTGGCCGGTTTGACACCGCTGCCTCAGGACCCCTGGTGGGAGCAATCGGTTCTCTTGGGCCGCTTCGAGGCCATGGCGCTGTGGTTGCGGAGCTACTTGCCGCCCGAGGTCGCGGCCTATTTTACGTTTTAGTCGACGCGCACGCCGCATTGTGGGTGACTGGGAGGCGCTATACAATTCGACTCCGCGCGGCGCCGTCCGAGCGGAAAGCGTTAACATTGGGATTGTGGCCAGGCGAGGCGATAGCCTATGTGCGGAATCATCGGAATCGTAGCGGGCGCGAGCGTGAACCAGTCCTTATACGACGGGCTGAACGTGTTGCAGCACCGCGGCCAGGATGCCGCGGGCATCGTGACCTGCCACGAAGGGCGCTTGCACATGCACAAGTGCAGCGGACTGGTGCGCGACGGTTTTCAGACCCACCATATGCTCGAGCTGGTGGGTCACATGGGCATCGGGCATGTTCGCTACCCGACCGCGGGTTGCGCGTCGATGGCCGAGGCGCAACCCTTCTACGTCAATTCCCCCTATGGGATCTGCCTTGCCCATAACGGCAATCTCACCAATGCCGAAGCGCTGAAACGGGAGTTGTTCCGAGACGATTTGCGGCATGTTAACACCGACTCGGATTCCGAGGTGTTGCTGAATGTGTTCGCCCACGAGCTACAGCGTCTGGGAAAGCTCAAGGTGGATGCCGCGGATGTCTTTCATGCCGTCAGCCAAGTGCATAGGCGCTGTCAAGGCGCTTACGCCGCGGTCGCCATGATCACGGGGATCGGTATCGTCGGGTTTCGCGATCCCCGCGGGATCCGGCCCATCGTGTTCGGGAGCCGCATGAGCGCCGGCGGCCCCGAGTATGCCATCGCTTCGGAAAGCGTCGCGATCGATACCCTGGGATACAAGCTCGTCCGTGACATCGAACCCGGAGAGGCGGTTTTTATCGGCGCTGACGGCACGCTCGAGACACGCCAATGCGCGGAGCATTGGTCACACGCGCCGTGCATCTTCGAGTATGTTTATCTCGCCCGGCCGGACTCGATCATTGATGGGATCTCGGTCCACAAGGCGCGCATGCGCATGGGTGAGACGCTGGCTAAAAAGATCCTCAGCACCTGGCCCGGTCACGATATCGATGTCGTCATCCCGATCCCGGACACGAGCCGCTCCGCGGCCTTGCAACTGGCCTACGAGTTGGGGCTCAAGTACCGGGAGGGATTCATCAAGAACCGGTATATCCCGCGTACCTTCATCATGCCCGGCCAGGCCCTGCGCAGGAAATCCGTGCGCCAAAAGCTTAACGCCATCGATCTGGAGTTCCGCGGCCGCAACGTCCTGCTCGTCGATGACTCGATCGTGCGCGGGACAACCTGTAAACAGATCATCCAGATGGCGCGGGAGGCCGGCGCCAAGAAGGTTTACTTCGCCTCCGCCGCGCCGCCCGTACGCTACGCGAACGTGTACGGTATCGATATGCCCTCGGCCGAGGAGTTGATCGCCCATGATCGTTCCGAGGAAGACGTCGGCAAGATGATCGGCGCCGATCGCCTGATCTACCAGAACATCGACGACTTGATCGATGCCGCCCGGCGCGGAAATCCCGACATCACGGTTTTCGATTCCTCGTGTTTTACCGGCCGGTATGTGACCGGTGATGTGAGCCAGGATTATCTAGAGCGCATCGCGGCACTGCGTTCCGACGACGCCAAGCTCGATCGGTCTGGGGGCATCGACACGCTGACCGATTTGAACGCCGTCGTCGGTTGAACGGCTCGTCTGCGATCACAGGACGCCTCGAAGCCTCCGCACCTTTCAATAGCAACGACGCGAAATTCACTCGATCTACCGCACTGGCCTCCCCACCAACGTCCTCATCCTAATTTGCTCAGGTTCCGAGAGCGGAGGCATAATGCTGCATCAGCAGTTGGGGTCGCAGGGTGCTGGCTTTAGCTGGAGCACCTCCCCAGTGTAGGTGTTGACGATTTCATCGTAACAGCCGACGAGCCATGGAAGGTCGAAGACCGAGGCGAGGAGCCCGCGATAGCCGTCCTCTAGATGGACGGCGTAAAGTCATTGAGCGAAGGCACGCGCG
>MUGK01000222.1 GCA_002007425.1 Chromatiales bacterium USCg_Taylor
CCAATCAAGCGGTCCAGGAGGAACTGTTGCATTACCTGGCGGCTTTGAAAGCTGCGTGAGATCGCCATCAACCGAGATTTATGCAACGCTAGGGTGAACGCGGTAACAATCGCGCAGGCCTTATTAGATTTAATTAACCAGGAGGAGGAGTATGAAGACCTATAGACCAAGCTCGGACCCGCACTCCGGTGAGCAAATGGGCGAAAAGGTGGCAACCACCACCGGTCGATCAACGTTGCATACCGGTGGCACTCAGATTATAGGAGGGGGTAACGGCGATGGTCCGGGACCTCAGGTGATGGCCGCCGATACACTTGAAGGTGATTCAGTCGTCAATCGTCAAGGCGAAAAGCTCGGTGAGATCCGGGACATCATGATAGACGTACCGAGCGGCAGAGTGGGTTATGCGGTCCTGTCGGTCGGCGGCTTTCTCGGGATGGGCGACAAGCTGTTCGCCATTCCGTGGAATGCGTTGACCCTGGACGCGGACAACGAGCAATTCATTCTCGATGTGCCCAAAGAGCGTCTCGATTCCGCACCCGGCTTCGACAAGGATCACTGGCCATCGATGGCCGATCAGCGCTGGGGAACGGAGATCCACTCTTACTATGGCACGCAGCCTTATTGGGAAGTACGAAGCTGAGAGAGGAGCCCCTGCGGGCACGATGAAGTGAGCCAAGAGCGGCTCCTGGTAGCCTAAGCTGCGAGGGGCCGCGTTTCTAGCCCTTCGTGGCGGACATTTTCTACCGAGGAGGACTGAACTCTATGAACAGTGATGACAAGGATCGGATGCACGGCGAGGGCGACCGAGAATCCGCTCGAAAATACAACGAGGCAGCTCACCGCTTCGTAAAAGCGGGCAAAGCCAAGCATACCGGCAAACCGACAAAGCTTTCCAAAGCGGACCTCGATCAGGCCGAGCATACAGGGAAAAAGCGCGCCAAAGAGGAAGACCCCTCGGTAAGCCGAGATTACAAAAAGCCGAACCGGTGATACGGCTGCCCCCAAGACCGTTATAGGTACTTGCGGGCTATGTTGAACAGGAGCGCTGAACCAAGTCCTGATTCATTCGCAAAGTCAATAAACACCAGCGTAACGGCAACCCTTCGGCGTTATTCTTGCCATCCGGCTGCCTTCCACTCGGCACTACGCTTGTGTATGTCCACCGCCTGGTGGCGCTGCATGATCTCCGCGGCCTCATTCGCCCGATCTTCCGCGACTCGCACGGACACCAAAGTGCCACCTCGGCGGATCGCTTCGGCGTACCGGCCGGCCCGATCCTCAGGCACTCCCAAGGTGTCAATCGCGTGTGCGAACCCGCCGGCAATCGCCCCCAAACCGGCGCCGATCAGAGCCGCCGCCACGGTGCCGGCGGCGGCCACCCAACCTATCCCCGGGATCGCGAGCTCGCCAATGACCAATCCGCCCAAACCACCCACCGCGGTGCCGGCGCCCATCTTGGTACCGAGACCTTTTGAGCTTGGCGCAGCGCCTTCGAGCGTAGAGACTTTGTAACGAGACCATTCACCGGTGGCGTCGCTAGCTATGAGACCGATGTCCTCGTGGGAGAATCCGGTGCTCATGAGATCGCGGGCCGCCTTCTCCGCCTCACTCACGCTATCGAACAACCCGATTATCGTTGTCCTATGCTCCACCTCTCGATAGTTGTGGTTTATTCCGATCGGTCTCCCCCTCACGGGTAAAAATTACCGCTACCGGTAAGAATACAGGACGGACTCGCCAAGATTGTGCGAGCTTTGTGCAAATAAACGCCCCTTCTAATGTATGCGAATTCCACACCGACATCGACTCCGGCGCCGGGAAGCAAGAGCCCGAGCATGATTCCCGCCGAACCGCTGCCGGCGATGCAGCACGTGACTTCAAGCCTTTGTCCGGTCAACGATTCACTCATCCCGCGTCAGGTCGCAATCAGCTAGCGCGCACGTCCAACAAAATCCTGTGCCTCCCCGCGAACCCGGTTGACTTTTGTCACCCTTCCAGTGCCGCACGAATTCCGAATAAGCGGCAAGCGCCAAGTCGCGATCGCCGTTTTTCGCCGCGGCACGGGCGCTGCCAATCAGCGAGTGCGCGCGGTCTTCGTGTCGCAGAAGCGCGATCTCAGATTGTTTTGCTCGACCCATTTTTTTGAAGCCGCCCACGAAGCCTCGTTCGATTTTGCGGCTTCTTCCCACATCCCGAGCTGTAAGAAAATGTGCGAAGGCATGTACAGCGCATGAGGCGAGTCGGGAGCGATTTCGGCATAGCGTTTCGCGGCGGGGAGCGCCAAGATCGCGTGGTTCGGATCTTTCGGTAGACCTCCATCGCGATGCCCGCCGCGCGCATCCGTGTTTGCAGAACGGCCGGCTCCTGCGGCTCAACGCTTCCGAGCAGTGCGAGCGAGTAGAAACCCGCGGCTTCCAGGTCATCCGGGTACTCGCGATAAATTCTTTTCATCGCCTCGGCGTAGGCTTGATCGCGCGCTTGCCGATCACCTTCGCCGTAGAGAAGTTTTGCCGCGTCGATATAGGCGCGCTCTCTTTGCGTGAGCCCAGGCGTAATCCGGATTTTCGCGATCACCTTGCGCGCGGCTTCAGTTTCCTGCGGGTCGCCCCAAATGGGGTGATCGTGCGCCATCGCCTCGCCCCAGTAGCCCATCATGAAGTCGGGATCGGCTGCGGTCCTTGTTAAAAACGATTTCGATGGAAAAGCTCTTTGCGATTCAGGTTCGCGCGAGTCGGAGACTCGCCGCGCTTAGGTTTTGTCCTCTCCGGCTTGGGTCCTATTCGAGGCTCAAGTTCCATCCTAACTCCTTTTATGCGTTGGTCCCCCCGTCGACGTTGAGGCAGGCGCCGGTGACATTGGCGGCGTCCGGGCTCGCGAGAAAGGCGACCAGGGCCGCGACTTCTTCCGCCTTGCCGTAGCGTCCCAGTGCGGTCATCTGCTTTTGGAAGCTTGACGATTCACCGTTGGCCGGATTCATATCGGTGTCAATCGGCCCCGGCTGCACACAGTTGACGGTGATCCCACGTGGCCCGAGATCGCGTGCCCATCCGCGCGTGAACCCCGCGACCGCGGCCTTGCTTGCTCCGTACAGCCCGCCGCCGGGGTAGGGCATCCGATCACCGTTGACGCTGCCGATGTTGATGATCCGTCCGCCCTCGTTCATGTGCCTCGCCGCCTCGCGCGCGGCAAGAAACACCGCACGCACGTTCACATCGAACGTCCCATCGAAGTCCTCCTCGGTCGACTCTTCCAACGACTTGGGAGCAAATGTCCCCGCGCTGTTCACGAGGATGTCCAATCGGCCGAAGGTCTCCAAGGTTTCATCGAACAGCCGCTTGATCGCTGCGGGATCGCGCATGTTTGCTCGCAGCGCTTTCGCTTTCCCGCCCTCAGATGTAATGCTCTTAGCAACTTCGGTCGCGCGCGCTTCGCTGCCACTGTAGTTGATGATGACGTTAACGCCTTCGGTGGCGAGCCTTTTAGCGATCGCGGCCCCAATGCCTCTCGATGCGCCCGTGACGATTGCAACTTTGCCGTTCAAGTTTCTCATATGGGTTCTCTTGGTTATTCCAAAAAGTTAGTTTTAGTCCCAGAGAGGCGATCCCCGTAATCTTCGGGACCCAGTGTCCGCGCGACCAAGGGGTGAGGTCGGGACACCGCCGTACCACCGCTGCCGTACGGACGGGTGATGATCTCCAGCAGGTGGCCGTTCGGGTCGTCGAAGTAGAGTCCGCGGCCATCATCCCAGGTGTTGATCTGGTCGCGCTCCTGGCGACCGGGGTCGGCCCAGTACGAGAGGCGCCGTTCACGGATCCGCTCGAAGATCTCGTCGAATTCGATCTCGCTCACCAAAAAGGCGTAGTGCTGGGCGTTGATGTCGCCGTCGGCGTCGATATAGTCCAGCGAGGTGTCGCCCACCCGCACCACCGCAAACGGGCCGAGCAGCGAGGGCGCCGGTAGGCCCAGGATCTCAGAGGCTGTGAAAAAATTGTTTGCAGGGGGATCGCCAATTGATCATGAATATGCGATCT
>MUGK01000223.1 GCA_002007425.1 Chromatiales bacterium USCg_Taylor
ACTTACGCGGCACGGCAATCCCCTTTCGCGTATCCGAGTTTTCACTGCGCATGGGTGCGGAAACAACCGATGTCATCGAGGGATCCGGACGAATAGCCGGGCTACGAGCGCAAACCCCCAGCGGGCTGTTGGAGATACGCCCTGACCTCATCGTTGCCGCTGATGGCAGGAGCTCGATCCTGCGAGAGAAGGCGGGCTTGAAGGTGCGCGACTTGGGTGCGCCCATGGATGTGCTGTGGTTCAGGCTATCGCGCCGGCACCATCACCAACCGATCGACTCCCGATTCCGCGCCCCACGCTTCACCCGCACGGCCGAGCATCTGCCGCACGGTCGCGTTCTCGCGATTCGACGGGAAGCTTTCGAACTTCTGCGTGACCGGATCGAATTTGACGATGGCGTTCGCGCTCCACTCGGTTAGCCATACCTTATCCTGGTCGTCGACCCACACCGAGTACGCGTGCGGCTTACCGCCCGGCAGCTTCCATTCGCGCCATGCACGCGTCGCCGGATCGTACATGCCGACTTGGCCGGTGTTCCAGTAACTCACCCAGATGCGGCCGCGCGAGTCGGACCAGACGCGCCGCGCAACCCTGCGCCGGCGTCGGCGGTTCGATGACGGTGGCTTCGCCGGTTTCGACATCGATGCGGGCAATGTGATTGCCGGCGAGTGACGCGTAATAAACCTCTCCACTCGGCGCGGTCGTGATGCCGTACGGCCCGCGGCCGCGCGGGGCTTTCCACACCTTCATGTCGTCGGTCGCGGGATCGAGCCGTCCGTAGAATCCGTTTTGTCCGGTAAACCAGATATGGCCGCGCTGGTCGAACGTGGCGGTGTTGAGATTCGCATTAGCGGCATCCTCGGGTAACGGCCAGCGGCGCACTTCACGCGTCTTGGGGTCGACGCGCACGATCGCGTTCTGCCCGCTGTCGGTGATCCACGGCGCGCCGTCGGACGATCACGCCATGCGGCGCAGAGCCCTGGCCGAGTGGGACTTCCTCGATCTTGCCGGTCTTAGCAACGAGGATGCCGAGTTTGCCGGTGCGTTGCGCGGTGAAATACACCGGTCCGCCAGGTGTCGGCGCGGCTGCGACGTCGTGTGGATGCGAGCCGTCAGCGACCTCGAAATATACGGGCGCGGCAGTTTCGCGAGCGTCGCGGGTGCAGCGGAGGCAAGCGCCCCTAACGCTACGACGGCGAGCAGGAATGGCGATGTTCGAATGAATCGGCGGTACCGCATGAATCTCTCCTTCGTTGATTTCGAAAGATTGGCGACCTCTGAATCGCATCGACCGCGATCGCGCAGCAAGGTTGGCTGAACTGTTCCGTCATACGCCGCCGTTTCGTACCAGCGTCCGTTCTGTCGCCTGCAAGCGAGTCGTGCGCTGAGATGGTTGCTACTTACCGATCATCTGCCTTGCAAGAGCCGGAGCGCCGGCAACCTTAATTCCCACACTATTGTCTTGTGACGAATAGCGGGCCCAAAATCGAAGAAGCGCAATCTTATAGTTCATGTGACAACGAGCAATCAGATAGTTTCACCGCTTTCACCCCCGACGATCGTTGGGCGCGAAGCCGCACGAGTAATGGGTAGGGTATGGGTATAGAGTCTTTCGCCGTGACTTCTTTGCATCTGACAAAGCGGATCCTGTGGCGATTCTGGAATACGCCTCCGGGAAGTGGTGGTCACCGGAGATAGAGCGAAGTTCCTATGACGCGGTGTCCGTAGAGGGTGACGCGCCAGCGGCGGGTCCGGGGGACCTTGGCGATCAGGCCGTGAGCGTGGAAGCGGCGAAAGGTGCGGCTGACCTTGGCGCTTTCCTTTTTGGGATCGTGCCCGCAGGCTCGCAGATGAACGGTGGATGCGAGCCGTGCCCGGATGTCGCGGTTATTGAACCCTCGCAGGCAGTGCTCGCCGGCCATGATGCTTTGGAATAGTTCAGCGTCGTGACGTGCCAGCGGAATGAACCGGAGCACCCACGGCCCGC
Source organism: Chromatiales bacterium USCg_Taylor (assembly GCA_002007425.1). Classification (GTDB taxonomy): domain Bacteria; phylum Pseudomonadota; class Gammaproteobacteria; order JACCXJ01; family JACCXJ01; genus USCg-Taylor. The sequence goes on from MUGK01000223.1 coordinate 1,988, forward strand.
CGCATCGGTTCTGTCAACTCGAGTGGCGATCGTCCATAATCCTGGCATGAACCGTCAATCAAGCTATCATGGTTATCGCTTCCCACCCGAGATCATCAGCCATGCAGTGTGGCTCTACCATCGGTTCACGCTGAGAGGCTGTGAATCAATTGTCATTTGACGGTAGTTCAGACACAGATATGACCGTCGGTCGAGGCGTTGAGGTAGATTTCGCATCCGAGCGGTA
>MUGK01000224.1 GCA_002007425.1 Chromatiales bacterium USCg_Taylor
ACAACGCCCCCAGGCATCCCCTGAGGTCCAGGAGTCCTTCTCTCTAAGGGGGACTCTATTACCCTTTTCAGGCTCATTTTAAGATTAGAAAATACTGACACGGGTTGGCCCCTATAGTCGCAAATCCTGACTGGCGTACCTATGACCTGTGGGCTGGCCCAGCCTCGCCGTCGTGTTCCAAGCAAGCACTAGAATGAACGCCGCTCCAAGCCCATCTCTTGCAGGAGATGCGAGCCGATCTCCTCGATCGACATGGAGGTCACATTCAACGACCGAATACGTTCGCTACGGAACAGGGCTTCGGCGTCGGTGATCTCCTTGCGGCATTGGTTAAGCGAAGCATAGGCGCTATGCCGGCGGCGCTCGGACCGGATGCGATGGAGCCGTTCGGGATCGATGGTCAGGCCATAAAGCCGCAGGCGTATCGGAACCAATGCCTTGGGGAGACTTTGCCGCGTCAGATCTTCCTCCGTGAGCGGGTAGTTCGCGGCGCGCACGCCGAATTGCATGGCGAGATAGATGCACGTGGGTGTTTTACCGGCACGCGAGACGCCGAGCAAGACGAGATCCGCTTGCGGGTACCGCGCCGTGGACATGCCGTCATCGTGGGTGAGGGCAAAATTCAGCGTGTCCATGCGCACGTCATAGGTGCTGTTATCGGCCATTCCATGGAAACGGCCCTTGGCGTGGCTCGAGGGGAGGCCGAGCTCGGCCTCCAGGGGGCCGATGAAGACCCGAAACAAATCCAATACCAAGGCCCGCCCGTCAGTTAAAAAATCAAGCAGATCAGGGTCGGCCATCGTAGCAAATACCAGCGGACGCGCTCCATCTTGCACCGCGGCGGTTTCGATCCTCGACAGCGCCGCTCGGGCGGTTTTGTGGTTATCGACGAAGGGGAGTGTGATACGCTTGAAATCGAGGCCGTCGAACTGGGTCAATAGGCTATTGCCGAGGGTCTCGGCGGTGATTCCGGTGCTGTCGGAAACGAAAAATACCGTGCGCCGCATAGAGATCCCATAGTATCAGAATCGAAACGGTGAGGAGATCATAAGGGTGCAACCTTACGTCGTCGGTTTCGCGACGCTGAGCATGGCGGATGTGGCGGAGGTCGGGGGGAAAAACGCCTCGCTCGGGGAGATGATCACCAAGCTTGCTGGAACAGGGGTTCGCGTTCCCTCCGGTTTCGCGACGACCGCGGCGGCTTTCCGGGAGTTTTTAGCCGGCGGCGGGCTCGATGAGCGCATTTGGGCCGCCCTGGGGGCACTGGACGTGGAGGACGTTAGCGCACTCGCCAAGACCGGCGCCGCTATCCGCCAATGGGTGTTGGAGGCGCCGTTTGCGCAAAGCCTGGAACAGGCGATCGGCGCGGCGTATGGGGAATTACCAGGCGGCACACCAGTCGCGGTGCGCTCCTCCGCTACGGCGGAAGATCTGCCCGAGGCCTCGTTCGCGGGCCAGCAGGAGACCTATCTCAACGTTCAAGGTCTCGGTAATGTCCTGCATGCCGTCAAGCGGGTATTCGCCTCCTTGTATAACGACCGCGCGATCGCTTACCGGGCGCATCATGGGTTCGATCACCGTCAGGTGGCGCTCTCGGCCGGGATCCAAAAGATGGTGCGCAGTGATCTGGGGGCCAGCGGAGTGATTTTCACGCTGGATACCGAGTCGGGATTTCGCGACGTCGTTTTGATCACCGCGGTCTATGGACTGGGCGAGACGCTGGTGCAGGGCGCGGTGAACCCGGATGAATTCTACGTCTACAAACCGGGCCTCAAAGCGGACCGGCCCGCTATTCTCCGGCGTAACCTCGGCGATAAAGCCGTGAAGATGGTCTTGGGAGAAGGCGAACCGACGGGCATCGTGGAAGTCGCCGCAGCGGAACGCTGCCGCTTCGCGTTGAGCGATCCGGAAATCCATGAGCTGGCCCGCTACGCCCTGCGGATCGAAGCGCATTACGGTTGCCCGATGGATATCGAATGGGCCAGAGATGGCAGCGACGGCCGGTTGTATATCCTTCAGGCACGCCCGGAAACGGTGAAAAGCCGCTGTCCCGCTCAGTCGCTGGAGCGGTATTCCCTGAAGGAGAGAGCAGCGGTGCTGGTGAGCGGCCGGAGCATCGGGCAACGTATCGGTGCGGGCCGCGCCCGTGTCATCGCCGGCGCGGAGGACATGCCACGCTTTCAGGCCGGCGAGGTGCTGGTCCATGCCGCGATCGTTGCCCGCGAGCTGGGTGTGCCGGCCGTGGTCGGGACCAACGATGCGACCGAGTGTATCGGCGAGGGACGCGAGGTGACGGTCTCTTGCGCGGAGGGGGAGGAGGGGTTCGTCTACGACGGCAGGCTTGCGTTCGAGCGCAGTGTGGTCAATCTCGAGACGATGCCGGCGCTGACAGTGAAAATCATGATGAACGTCGCCAATCCCGATCGGGCCTTCGAGTTCGCCGCGATCCCGAATCAGGGGATCGGGCTCGCGCGGCTGGAATTTATCATCAACCGCATGATCGGCATCCATCCGCAGGCATTGCTCCAATTCGAGCGGATGCCTCGCCCGTTGCAGGAGAGAATCGCCGTGCGCACCCAGGCTTACCCGGACCCGGTCAGCTTTTTCGTGGACAAGCTGGCCGAAGGCATCGCCATGCTGGCGGCCGCGTTTGCCCCGAAACCGGTCATCGTCCGGCTTTCGGACTTTAAGTCCAACGAATACCGCAATCTCTTAGGGGGCGAGAATTTTGAGCCGGCGGAAGAGAATCCCATGCTCGGATTCAGAGGGGCTTCGCGCTATATCGCCGATAGCTTCCGCGACTGCTTCGAGCTTGAATGCGCCGCCCTGCGCAAGGTGCGCGCGGAGATGGGGCTGACTAACGTCGAGGCGATGGTGCCGTTCGTGCGGACGATCGAGGAGGCGCGTGCAGTCACGGAGCTCCTAAAACAGCACGGCCTCGAGCGCGGCCGCGAGGGGTTGCGCGTTATCATGATGTGTGAGCTCCCGTCCAACTGCCTGCTGGCCGCGGATTTTCTCGAGCATTTCGATGGCTTCTCGATCGGATCGAACGACCTCACCCAACTGACCCTCGGCGTCGATCGCGATTCAGGGCTGGTCGCCGCTGCCTTCGATGAACGCAATCCCGCGGTCAAGGCCTTGCTTTCCATGGCCATCAAAGCCTGCCGCGACGCCGGTAAGTATATCGGGATCTGCGGGCAAGGCCCTTCCGATCACCCCGATTTCGCCCGCTGGTTGGTCAATCAGGAAATCGAAAGCATTTCGCTCAACCCCGACACGGTGGTCGAGACCTGGCTTTATCTCGCCCGCGAGCACCCGGCCAGAGAGTAACATACGACACCCGAGGGGCTCATTGACGGCCAAGTAAAGCCTGCAGCTCTGCGGCGGTAGGGGCGCGCACCGGCGTGGAATGCCGGCACGCCCTCGGTGCTACGGTCCATCACGGCAAGGCCGTCCGCGCTCACGGCGCCATTGCTCGGGCCCGCACCCACCCGCCGTCCGGAGGGACGGACCTCCCGGGTTTTACGGCCGTCGCGTCGCTATCAGGGTGCGGTTACGGTCAGCGTCACCGCCGTGATGTTATTCCCCTCGTTGGTCTCGGTCACGGCCGCCAGCGAATCGGCCTGCACCACGAGGAAGTCGCTCCCCGCCGCGGTGCCGGCGGGCACGGTGACGACCTGCAAGTGGGCGTGCGTGGCGTTCAGCGCCAGGTCGTTGGTGTGACCGTGGCTCGTCCCGAGGGTCGAGAGGTAGAGCTTTTCGGTGTAGGTCTCCGTCACTTTGGTGGTGCCCCGGTTCGCCACGCGGTAGCTGGTGGTCACGCTACTGCCCGCCGCCACGCTCCCCGCCGACAGGGCCAGCCCCTCGGTCACGAGGTCCTTGCCGGTCGGGGGCGGGGGCGTCACCGCGAGGGCCACCGCCGTGATGTTATTCCCCTCGTTGGTCTCGGTCACGGCCGCCAGCGAATCGGCCTGCACCACGAGGAAGTAGCTCCCCGCCGCGGTGCCGGCGGGCACGGTGACGACCTGCAAGTGGGCGTGCGTGGCGTTCAGCGCCAGGTCGTTGGTGTGACCGTGGCTCGTCCCGAGACTGACAACAACCGTCCCGGTCGTGACCCCGGCCTCCGTCGCCGTCGGGTCCGTTGCGACGACCGTCACCGTCGGTAGCCGCTTGGCAGCGGCAGGGCCTCATACGCTCCCAGGTCCGGCGCCGTGCCGGAGTACGGTAAGCCTACGTCCGTTCCCTGGTCGATCAGATAGCTCTCGGTAGCCAGGTGTAGGAAGCCGCTTGCCGGCAGAGTGCCGTCAGAGCGGCGCGGGCCGCGCGCTATGGTATCGACAAGTGATTCGAAGTCAGCGGCGTTTATTGTTATCGGCAGATTCCACGAGTTGAACTCATCATCGACCACCGCGTGCCTGGCGATCCGACCAGTGAAGGTCAGGTTGTTGCGCAGCACATCGGCTACGGCAACGGTGAAGATGAAGTTCGTATTCCCGTTAAGCCAAGCCGTGTTGTTGATGATCGTGTTTGGAGTGTTGGCGCCGTTCCCGTCGAATCCGTGCTGCTTATTTCGCCAGGACAGGTTGTTGGTAACGATATTCGATCCAGAGAAAAAGCCCGTCTTCTGTCCGCCCAGTTTGAACCCGTCGCCGTTGCCGCCCGCGTTGCCAAGCGATTCGTTATATCCGTTTTCGAAGGCGAAGTTTCCCTCGAACGCTACACCATTCGTGCCATTGAAGGCGTCATAGCCATCGTCGGAGTTCTGCCACGCCCGGTTGTTTCGTAGTACGTTCCCCGAGCCTACCAGGACAGTTGCGAAACCGTCTGCGTCGCCGCCGGGAGAAGTTCCCTGGTCGTCACGATTATTGTGCGAGTCAGAGTTTTCGATCAGGTTATTCCCCGATCGGTCGTGAAGCATAACGCCCGTCCCTGAGTGAGTGGCCAACCGGCCGTTATGGTGAACATCGAGCCGGCGGATGATGTTGTTGTTACTCGCCTGGGAGATGATGATGCCGCCGCTACTGCCGCGTTTTATCTCGAACCCATCGATAACCCACCAACTCGCACCGAGCAGCCTGAGCGGTTTCCCTCGCAGAATATCCGAGCTTCCGTTATTCGTGAGATTGATTCGGATAGGCTAACAGCCTGATGGGGTTACCGCTCACACCATCACGGGTAATAGTAACTTCTGTGGCCGACTCGTAAGTCCCTCCGCGCACGTAGATGGTGTCCCCTGCCACAGCAACGTCATGGCCTTTCTGGATCGTGAGAAACGGCTCCGCCAGCGTTCCCGTGTTGCCATCGTTACCCGTTGGGCTCACGTACCAGGTCGCGGCGTTCGCGGTGGATGTCAGCAACAGCAGGGCAAACAGTTTCATTGTCTTCATCTACAAGTCTCCTCTGGGTGGCCTGGCGGTCACGTTCTCCCATATTTCATTCATATTCACTGGCTTTCATCTACTCGTTTTTAAGCCACCCAATCCCATTCAATCGCGCTGCTACTACGAACCACGCGGCCAATGAAAATCGGGCTCTTCTGGAAATCGAGTGGGTGATTTTAGGGGGTGAACGTGGATGAAAACCGCATGGATATTGGCTTCCTGGCATTTCCAACGTTGCTCGAAGTTGACATCATGTTCGGATGGAAAACTCAGCGAAGCGACAGCGGCGGCTCTGCGTACGCATTCCCCGGTTTTCGTCCGCAAGCCGGAAGACTTTACCCTAGCGTTGCATAAATCTCGGTTGATGGCGATCTCACGCAGCTTTCAAAGCCGCCAGGTAATGCAACAGTTCCTCCTGGACCGCTTGATTG
>MUGK01000225.1 GCA_002007425.1 Chromatiales bacterium USCg_Taylor
TCGATCTCCTGCCATCAGCAGCAACGATGAGGTCTTTGAGCTTCGGACAATGCGGCCTTTGCCATCAGTTGCGCGAGCTTCTCGAGGACGGCTCCGCAGTGTGTGCATAGCGCATCCGCGCCGCCAGCGTAAGCCATCGCTCATTTCGTGAATTTGTCACAGAAATTTTGTGACAAATTACCGCGATTTTTACATGCATCATTCGGTATTCTACGAACCAATTCGTTATCCACTCAACCGCGGGTAACGCGATTGCCTCCTCCCTCGCCGCGACATGCGGTACTTTTCGGCACAGGGATGTGCCACCTTTTTTTCAAGCGACTCCCCCTACCCGCCGCCCGCGTGTAACGCTATGGTGCTGACCAGATCTTTAACGCATACTGCGGCGAGCTACGCATGAATCGACGGCCGTTATAGGATCGACCGTGGCTTTTCGCCACCTTCCACAGCGCCATGAGCAATCTGCATGAAAAGATCCTTCGGTAAATGGCATTGTTAGGCTAGTGAAAATACCAATCTTTGACTAAACGAAGGAGGCTACGAATGGCAACCGAACCTACAGTAGGCAGTCCATGTAAAAGATGCCCAAATGAAGGTACCCATTGTTCAACCGGCTGGAAACCAGCAGTGCAAGGAGATTCTCGTATTTGTCAAACCTGTCTGTGGCGAATTATAAATTCTACGTGAATGTCCCTACCCCATCCTTAGCCCGAGCGGTGGAACTCTTGGCGGCAAGCCCTCCGCGGCACATAGACCTGGCCCCTGACCCGTAAGGTCGGTATCACGGCGCGGGAGCTGCGGTCGAAGCGACGCGGCCCGCACTCGGCCATGAGAAATGCCGGGTGCGGGGCCATGGTATGTCTAGCTAGGTCTACTGAATCCCCACCGGCACCGCTTCGTCGCCGGCGGCGTTGGTCAGACGCTGAAACGCGTGGGACAACACGTAGTCCGCGATGCGTCGGCCCTGGCGAATCCCTTCGGTCTTGTCGAACTCCCAGTGGATGCCGAGGTAGATGCGGCTCTGGCCGTTCTCTTCCTCAGCCGTGGAGAGGTTCGGGAAAGTGCGCGGAATAAGCGGCCGCACATTCCCCAGGTTATCCGTGGTCACGCCGTTGAATTCATCGGACACGAAGGTGAAGCGGATGCGGTCTGTCCCATAGAACCGACGGAGGATCTGGAACAGCGCGCCCCCGAACGTGGCGTGCCCGGACGCGTAAGCGGGAAATGGCGGGGTGAAGTTCACCCCGGGGTTGATATTGCTGGCCGGCGCGCCGAGCGGCGAAAATTTAGGATCGACGATAGTGTCCGGATTGCCATCGGTATCGGCTTCGCGGATGGCGCCGACGGGACGCCAGAACTTGTAGACATACTTCGACTCCCAGCAGGCGATGCCGGCGTCAGCCATGGCGGTGTGCACGAGCGCCAGGAAGCGAGCCAGATTGACGACATTCCCCATGCCTGTACGTTGCTGGTTGGCGATCAGGACCGCGATCTGATTGTACAGTCGCGGCGGCGCGCTCAGGTTCGGCGTTCCGTCGTAGCCCCAGTAGATGCCGGCGATAGTCTGGTCCTCCGTGCGCTCCGTGGGTGTATTGGTGCCGTCACCTCCCAAGCGCTTCACCTCGTCGAACGCTCTCGTATACCTCGCGCTGGTCAGGGCGGGCGGGGGCGGGATCCGGAACTGGTCCGCAGACCGCAGCACGAACGGCCTCACCTCAGCCCACCTTGCACCCAGAGCGAGCGGAATCAGGCTGATCGGATCCTGTCGCCATTCGCCCGGTCCCAAACCAGGGATGTAGTCCTCCCCCATCACCGGCTCGGCGTGCGCGGAGCCATCATTGGCCCGGCGAGCCAAGATGGCGGCGGCCGCTCGCCTGCCGAGGGCGATTCCCCTCGACTTGAAGACGCTGTCGGGGAATTCGGCGAGGTCTTCCGCGAGCAGGCTGTCGAAGATTGCCGTCTGCGCGGGCCAGAGCGCCACGAGCGTGTCGTGGGCAGCCTCTGCGATGGCCACGTTCAAGCCGGTGGGCCGTTGCACCGCCGGAAGGCCGGTGTAGCTTCGGAACCTGTTGCCGGTGGCGGCATTCACGGCGTCGAACACGGCGATCTGCCCGGACCAAACTGCTCGCGGAAGACTCGCGGGTCTCCTGGCTGCGGGGGGGTGTGGTCGAGCGCGGTGGCGGCCATCGCGATCTCGTTCCAGCGAAGGATCCGAGCTCTCGGGTCATCTCCTATCGGCTCGCTTGAGCGATCCGACGCTGGGGGTTCTGCGAACTGGGCGCCGGCGTTCACCCCGAAGGCATCCGTGTCCGGGGGTGTCTGGGGTTGCGAGAACGCGGCAGGCACGGCCAGGCTGAGCATGAGGCCCAGCGTGGTCGCAGTCACAATACCGCCCAGGAAGGTGCGGCGGCTCGGCGAAGCGGTGTGCTCGGAGTGGGCGTCTTCAGGGGTGCCAGGGCGGATCGGATCGAGGGAAGTGGTATAGCTCATCGTGTCCTCCCGAACGGGTCCGGTGGCGCGCGACGATGGATGCCGCGGGACAAGACCGAGGGAGTCCGATGAGAGGGGGCGTGAGGGATGGAGGGGATCCCGTACTCCACGACCCCTACCTCACCTGTCGCGCGCCATCCGCGGGGTATAGATTCTTTTACCGTGGCTTCGTTGCATTTGACAAAGAAGTCTTGTCTGACATTTTGGTTGCGGCGAGAGGCCGCGCTAGGAAGTATAAACGCCGTTTTTCGAATCAATGTCGAAATCGTCAACTGCCGGTTTCGCTTGTCGATCATGGATGCCGCTCCTAATTCTTGGTCCCTTTTCCCGTTCATTGTTCGCTCGTCTCACAGCCTGGGGCGTAATCACAGTGAGCGCAAAAATTCAGGATATCTTTCTTCTGATTTTCGGTAAGGCTGTTGAATTTTCCGAATCACCGCGTTCACCTATACGGCGATTAAACCTCTTGTATCACTGGAATTGCACCAGGGACGGCTCCTAGCTGCGATCTCTGTCACACCCTGTCAAGGCCTGGTGATGTTAATGCTGGTCCCATCGCAAACGCCGTCGGGATCGTGATGGCAGCCGAGTGGTACGTCACGGTGGTATGGGTCACCGCATCCACTGTAAAGGTCACGTGGGATGCGACCACCTGAAAAGTCTCCCACTAGACATCCTGCACTTGCCGAGGCGGTTGGTCTCGCGTGATTTCATCCTCCCCCTCCTGTCACCTCTGATCCAAGTGCCGCTCGCCTTGGCCTCGGCGACGGGTTCGTGAACGGCGATAGTCACAACTGCTCTCCACCGGCGGTCTTCCATATTGCGGCTGGTACCGTCCAGATCTCCGATGTGCATATGCGGCGTCATGACCGTGATCGTCACCGTGGCCACGTTGCTCAAGGCTATGCCGTCACTGGCCTGGTAGGTAAAGCCGTCGGTACCCCGGAAGTTGGCTTGGGGCGTGTCGCTGAAAGAGCCATTGGCGTTTAACGTCAGGGTGCCATGGGCGGAACCCCGGGATCAGCTGCCAGACGCCTCGGCGTGGCTGGGCGAATACGCTTCCGGACAATAGGCGCTCTCAATGATCGGTAACAGCACGATTTCGCTCGGCATCGCGCGCCGTTCCACTTCTACAACGATGTGATGCAGGTAAGGCCGCGCCCGCTCGGTCAACTGGTCGAGGTAGGCCTGCCGCAGCTCCGGCCAAGACTCTTTCGATGGCGGGGCCCGTTGGGGTAGCGTGAATCCCTGCCGGATCCGTTTCCAAAGATCATCGTACGGTTCGTGGGAGGGGGGCGCCGCCGCCAGGCACTGTTCGCCTACACAAAGATGCGCATAGCGCTTGCGCGCTGATCGTCAAGCTGGACCAGGATGTCGTCGACAATGACAGGTAAGGTGCAATGGGAATTTTGCGACTGGCGGGATCTCCGGCGCCCGTTCGAGCAACGCTTTGAGCAGCGTGCTCGCGAAGATCTGATACGTACGTCGCAGCGGCGAGCTGTGGACCAAACGAAGATCTGTTCACCTTCCAGTTGCATAAATTCTGGGGGTAAGCGGCGGGAAATGGCGTCGGACATAGGGTTTAGTGAGTTTTTTGCTTTTCGCTGGATATCACCGTGGG
>MUGK01000226.1 GCA_002007425.1 Chromatiales bacterium USCg_Taylor
CGCACAACGCGAATTGTTTCGGGCGCGCCGGGACTATTCCCGCGCGCGCTACGATTATCTATTGGACACCTTGCGCCTCAAACGCGCCTCCAGTACCTTAGCGCCAGCCGATCTCGCCAAGATCACCGCCTGGTTAGGATCCAGCCCGCGCTCACGCGCGCGACGTTGACTGCATACCGGAAGCGACACATGAAGAAGAGAGTTCTCGGTACGGCGTATTGTCTACTCCTGACATTTTGCCCAGTATGGGCTTACGGCTGGGGCATCGAACCCGACGATCAGCCCCAACAGCAGGAAGACTATCCGCGGATCACTTGTGTCATCAACACGAATGTGTATTCCGTGCACTTCAGCGCCTACCTACAATCGAGCGCGGATGACCTCCTATCAACCGAAAGTGATATGTTCCTGCCCTATTGTCAGGAAATCCCGTCAACAGGCAAGGCGCACTTCACCATGGATTTTCTCGATCGCGGCGTGCGGCGGCTGGGGGCGGCGTTAGCATAAATCTAGCGTCTAACAAAGGTCCGAGCTTCGTACTTCCTTGGAACTTGTAGCTTTTTGCGCCATCGGCGCCCAGCACCAAGGTCACACCGGATCGGACCGTCGAGCAGCTTACGCAACACCTGGCGCGCCTCGGTACATCGCCGTTGAGCAAGTCCGCGAACCGCCCTAGTAGCCTGTCGGACTTAGCGTGGAACTTTTCATGGGCGAGGCGATCGGATCGGTAAGGGTTTGACTGAGCGAGCAGGTATGAGCCATTTCCGCCAATGTGATCGGGACACACCGTACTTGCTGCCGCCATCGCTCGATGAGTGGCTGCCGAAGAACCATGTGGCGCGTTTTGTGGTGGACATCGTGGAGCAGTTGGACCTCTCGGCGCTGATCGGTCGATACCGCGGCGCGGGCTCTGCGGCCTATCACCCGGCAATGCTCTTGGCGCTTTGCATCTACGGCTATGCCACGGGCACCTATTCGAGCCGGCGCATCGAGCAGGCGACCTACGAGTCGCTGGCGTTTCGCTACATCGCGGCCAATACCCCCCCACGACACGCTGTGCGCGTTCCGCAAGCGGTTCCTCAAGGAGATTGAGGCGCTGTTCGTACAGGTGCTTTGCATCGCGAAGGAGAGCTCTTGAAGCTCGGGACGGTGGCCTTGGACGGCACCAAGCTCCACGCCAACGCCTCGCGCCATAGCGCCCTGTCGTATGGGCATGCCGAGAAGATCGAGGCACAGTTGCAAGTAGAGGTGGCCGAGCTGCTGGCCCGCGCCGAGGCGGCCGATGCCGAGCCGTTGCCCGAAGGGTTGGACATCCCCGAGGAGTTGGCGCGGCGTGAGGCGCGGTTGAAAGCCATCGGCGAGGCGAAGGCCGAGATCGAGGCGCGCGCGGCTGCGCGTTTTGCCTGTGAGCAGGCGGACTACGAAGCGAAGGTCAAAGCGCGGGAAGAGCAGTGCGAGCGCACGGGTCAGAAGCTCCGCGGCACTCCTCGGGCACCGCCCACGCCCGGTCCCTGCGCCGAGGACCAAATCAACCTCACCGATCCCGACTCGCGCATCCTGCCTGCGGCGGGTGGGGGCTTCGAGCAAAGCTACAACGCCCAAGCGGCGGTGGATACCGACACGATGCTGGTGGTCGCCACGGGGCTGAGCCAAGCGGCCAACGACAAGCAGCAGGTCACGCCGATGGTGGATACGCTCGGGAGCTTGCCCGAGGCACTGGGCGAGGTCAGCGAACCGCTGGCGCGGCTACGGGAAGGCGTGATCCGCACGCGCACCTCCGTGGTCAACCGGGTACGCGGGCTGCTAGTGGAATATGGGATTGTCGTGAAGCAAGGCGTGAATGCACTGCGCCGCGCGTTGCCGGAGATTCTGGAAGACGGAAGCAACGGCTTGAGCGACCGGTTCCACCGCCTTCTGGCCCAAGGCTGCGAGCAGCTGGCGGAACTGGATGCGCACATCAAGGTCTTGACCACGGAATTCCAGGCGGCGGCGAAAGAAGACGAGCGCGTGCGCCGACTGCAAACGATCCCGGGTTTCGGTCCGAT
>MUGK01000227.1 GCA_002007425.1 Chromatiales bacterium USCg_Taylor
CGAGACCCCCATCGGGCCCGAGGGCAATCTGCTCGATCCGGGGCCAGAGAGCTGTCGTCTCTTGAAGCTCAAGAGCCCCATCCTGGACAACGAAGAGCTGGCCCGCATCCGCCACATGGCCTTGCCGGGGTTTCGTGCCTGCACCATTCCCATCCTCTATCCGGTGGCCGAGGGCGGAGAGGGACTGGAACGCGCGCTCGCCACGGTTTGTGAAAAGGCGAGCCATGCCATCGCCGCGGGTTGCACGTACCTCATCCTCTCCGATCGCGGGGTGGACGAGCACCTCTGCCCGATCCCGGCCTTGCTCGCGACCGCAGGGGTCCACCACCACTTGGTGCGCGAGGGCACGCGCGTCAAGGCCGGTTTGATCCTGGAGAGCGGCGAGCCGCGCGAGGTCCACCACATGGCGCTCCTGATCGGCTATGGCGCGGCGGCCATCAATCCCTACCTCGCCTTCGAGACCCTCGATGACCTGATCCGCCAGGGGTTGGTCTCCGGCCTAGACCAGAAGACCGCCGTCAAGCGCTACATCAAGGCGCTCAACAAGGGCGTGCTCAAGGTCACCTCCAAGATGGGGATCTCGACCATCCAGTCCTATCGCGGCGCGCAGATCTTCGAGGCAGTGGGGCTCCACAAGTCGGTCATCGACCGGTACTTCACCTGGACCGCCTCTCGGATCGGTGGGATCGGGATCCATGTGATCGCGAAGGAGGTGGGCCTGCGCCATCACCACGCCTACCCCGAGCGCCCGGCCGGGAAGCCGGACCTCGACTGGGGCGGGGAGTACCAATGGCGGCGCGACGGCGAATACCACCTGTTCAATCCGGAAACGGTCTTTCGTCTCCAGCACGCGACCCGCAGCGGACAGTACAAGATCTTCAAGGAATATACCCGCCTCGTGGACGAGCAGAGCGAGCACCTCGCGACCTTGCGCGGGCTTTTCCAATTAAAACCGGCGCCCACGCCGGTGCCGATCGAGGAGGTCGAGCCCGTCGAAGTAATCGTCAAGCGCTTCGCGACCGGCGCCATGTCCTACGGCTCCATCAGCCAGGAGGCCCACGAGACCCTGGCCATCGCCATGAACCGCATGGGCGCCAGGTCCAACACCGGCGAGGGCGGGGAGGACCCGGCGCGCTACCGGCTCGATCCCAACGGCGATTCGCGCCGTAGCGCCATCAAGCAAGTCGCTTCGGGGCGTTTCGGTGTGACCAGCGAGTACCTCGCCAGCGCCGACGACCTGCAGATCAAGATGGCGCAGGGGGCGAAGCCCGGTGAGGGCGGCCAGTTGCCGGGCCGCAAGGTGTATCCCTGGATCGCCAAGGTACGTTACTCGACACCGGCGGTGGGGCTGATCTCGCCGCCGCCCCATCACGACATCTACTCGATCGAAGACCTGGCGCAGCTCATCCACGACCTCAAGAACTCGAACCCGAGGGCTCGTGTCAACGTCAAGCTCGTGGCCGAGGTCGGGGTCGGGACCATCGCCGCAGGGGTCGCCAAGGCCCACGCCGATGTGGTCCTGATCTCGGGTTACGACGGCGGGACCGGGGCCTCGCCCGTGACCTCCTTGAAGCACGCGGGGGTTCCCTGGGAGCTGGGTTTGGCGGAGACCCAACAGGTGCTGGTGACCAACAAGCTCCGCGATCGCATCGTGGTGCAGACCGACGGCCAGCTCAAGACCGGCCGCGACGTCGTCATCGCGGCCTTGCTCGGTGCCGAGGAGTTCGGGTTCTCGACGGCGCCGCTCGTGGTCATGGGCTGCATCATGATGCGCGTCTGTCACCTCGACACCTGTCCGGTCGGGATCGCCACGCAGAACCCGGAGCTGCGCAAGAAGTTCTCGGGCACGCCCGAGCTCGTCCAGACCTTCTTCCGCTACATCGCCGAGGAGGTGCGCGAGCAGATGGCGCTGCTCGGCTTCCGCACCGTAGACGAGATGATCGGCCGGGTCGATCGCCTGGGGGTCCACAAGGCCGTGGACCACTGGAAGGCCAAGGGGCTGGATTTCTCGCAGATCCT
>MUGK01000228.1 GCA_002007425.1 Chromatiales bacterium USCg_Taylor
CAGGACGGTCGCGGCAAAAGGAATCACTCGCCGCGAGACCGCGGGTGCGAGAGTGACTTGGATGTCCTGTCGCACATACCGAGGGCCGCGGCGCAAACGCGCTCCGAATTTGTATTCGCCGCAAGATGCGGCCTGAATCGATGAACCTCTGACAGATTACGGTGTCGTTGGCCTGAGCCATCTGGAGAGGTAAAGCAAGCTGTGCCGCATAGGCTTTAGAGAGTAAAGATACCGCTGTGCTTTTTGGAATCAGCCCGTCAACGGGAACCCACGAATAGCCGGCCTTGCCGTTAGGATCGTTTACCCTTACTAGGGCTTCGCTAGACTTGCAGATAGTGGCGTTCACACTGATGTTGTACTGGTTTAGATACCAATCAAAGGGAGCCGCGGTGCACCTGAGGTTCATCTTCCAAAGATCGTGCTGTTTCTGTGCCGCAACGGATTGACCGAAGGAAACCCCAAGCTTGTTCGATCTATATAGCTCTACATACGTCGGTATCGACGAAACTACAAGTGTCGGATAGAGCAGCCAGCGTAGCGTGCGCCGCGCGCACGATTGAAATCCACTTTCTCGTTTCGTGCGCATGGCGCACGCTACGCTGGCTGGATTCGCTGGCGAATCTCGTTCATTAGCAAGGCGTCAGACCGTCTAACGCCGCGTTAAGCGGCCGCCGGCCGACAGTGTTTGTTTCATTCCAAGCCTCTCCCGGCCGTCCCCTTGAACGCATAGTTAGCGCTATGCCTCTTCACGGTAGCCAGTGATCTGAAAGAACTGCTCACGCTCCGAAGAACTGGCACGGCGGAACGAGATTACCCTTATGGATTCATCGGGGCGCATCGTAGTGACCATGAGTACTACCTTTCCACAATCGTCCACGCTCATGTGCATGTGCCGGACCTCCCCTTCCTCTAAGAAGCCGTCGCTCGTCACGTGTGGCACCGTTTCGCCGAAGGGGAAAACAATACGCTTCAGGAGAGAGACTGTACTCTCTAGGGAATAGGTGTGCTTCTCTCGGTTTGAGTATTCCTTGTCCTGATCGTATTCGATCTTGGTCCGACCGAAGACAACACGGAACTCCCATTCGGGGATTCTCATTTTGCGCGGGATGTCCATAGCGCTAACATGATGTGGAAGGCCGATCCGCCGTCCTGGTGGACGGCGGGAGCCGCATTCACAGAGTCTAGCACGCGCCGCATCAAGTACTTAGCACCGGCATCGTCCCGGTCTTGCCCCGCGATAGGCTGCGAGATCATAGGGGTTGAGGCGGGCCGTGTCGGCGCCGTATTATGTTGCGGCGGGGGCTTCGGCAAGGCTCGGAAAGGCCTTGACAAGGAAGGTGTTCAAGGGCGCGCGCCCCGCACCGTAAGGACACGGCATGGACAGGTATCAGAATCCGGCCCCGGCTCGAGGCCAACCCAGGCTGCTCGATCGGGTCCGCGACGTCATCCGGCGGCTACACTTGGGCCGAGGTAAAAACTCCTACCATACGTCGAGCAGTTTTTGCTGTGACCCCGAACTCATGAGATTTTTGGCAGCACAAGTTTACCCTGGCTGCATAAGGCCAAACACATTCTGCACTCCTTTTTTGAGGAATGGGAATGCAGCTACAGAGGATTGGATACCGGGTAAGGGGGCTTTATCGGATCGCGGGTCTTGGTTTGAAATGGGGCATGATTGCTCCCAACACCGGAAAGAGACTCAAGATCCTCAAGTTCTGGCAAGACCATGGTTTGGCAGCGACGATGGCGGCCTTCGAGGTGAGCCGGCGCACGCTGTTTGCCTGGAAACGCCGTCTCAAGGCGGCGGGTCCAGCAGGGCTTGGGCCGCATTCCACACGCCCGAAGCGGATACGAAGGCCCCTGTGGCCTGAATCGCTCATGGCCGAGATAGGCAGGCTGCGTAGGGCACACCCGAACCTCGGGCGCGAGAAGCTCAAGGTGCTTCTTGAGCGCTTTGGCCAGGAGAGGGGTATC
>MUGK01000229.1 GCA_002007425.1 Chromatiales bacterium USCg_Taylor
GGACGGTCGCGGCAAAAGGAATCACTCGCCGCGAGACCGAGGGTGCGAGAGTGACTTGGATGTCCTGTCGCACATACCGAGGGCCGCGGCGAAAACGATTAATTCTCCGAGGAGCCTAGCCATGCCCTCCAGTTATGCCGTAGGTGATCATTTCGAGCAATTCATAAAACAACAAGTTGAAGGCGGCGCTACGCTAGCGCGAGTGAAGTCGTTCGTAACGGACTCCGCTTGCTCGAAGAAGAGCAACAGCGGCGCGAGGCCACGCCTGGAGGCACTCCGCACGAAGTAAAAAAGGGGCTTGCCAGCGGCAAAGGGAAACCCGCAGAGGAAGTGCTCGGTCGCCTTGAGCGCAAGTACGCGGACATGGTTAAGTCGCGCCACAAGGGCGCGTGATCTTCCGGCATTACTCTAAAGGGAGGCATGATCTTAAGCACCCGCCGCGACGTTGAATGACTTTCCGATTCGAGTGGTCGCTTATCGACCCCTAAGCGGATATTCAAAACACTTCACAAATTTCAACTCGACCACGGCCCCTTTAATTCGACGACTTAGATGTAGGGGGCGTTAGCCGCGTTGTTTGCGGCGTAACCACCAACCCGTCGGCCACAGGCCGACACCTTTCAAGGCTGGTGATTGCGATGGGTATCGCTGTGCTCGACCCATCTACGCGGGCTGAACAACAAAGCGATCCGTTCATGCGTCAAGCGCGTAGCGGATGCCGCCGGCAAAGAAATCACGGCCAAATTATGCTAAGCCTCGCTTTTCGTTTGAGTCAAGACTGTGGTTCGCCAACGGACGTTTAATGAATTGTCGAATTGGAATCTTGCCGTACAATAAGCCTACCGCGAAGATGGATTATCTCGCTGTTTATATGACCTCAAGAGCATCAAAATCAATGGTTGCAAACCAACTCGTTAGGAAGCGCGCTTTGGCTGAACGCGGAAACATTCGGGCAATGTATGACTTGGCCCTAGCTTACAAGAGCGGCGAAGGTGTCAATAAAGATGCTGAGCAGTTTTTCGCGTGGATGAGGAAAGCAGCACTGGCTGGTTATCAGGACGGTATGCTCGATGTCGCCTGGGCTTATGCGGACGGCGAGGGTGTAGATCCAAATACTCGTCTTTTCTTTGAATGGATGAAAAAAGCAGCAGAAGCCAGCGAGGATTCAGAAGCTATATTCAACTTGGCCTTAGCTTACAACGACGGCAAGGGCACCGAGAAAGATGACAAGCAGTTCTTCGAGTGGATCAAAAAGGCCGCAGAAAAGAATCATCGCGAAGCTATGTATCATTTGGCGGCGGCTTATGAAGAGGGTATCGGAACGGATCGGAATCTGTTGCTGTATTTTGAATGGGCCAAGAAGATAGCAAACCTCGGTGAGCCCGGAGCAATGCTTAGACTTGCGGACGCCTATGGGAACGGAAAAGGTACGACTGTAAATGAACGCGAGTTCTTCGAGTGGACCAGGAAAGCTGTGACGTCTGCCGAGAGAGCAGCAAAAGAAACGAAAGAACGAGAGATGGCCTTTGAAGACCTTCCCACTGCGCTGCATAACCTAGCTTTGGCATACAGGGACGGAACTGGAACGAATCAAAACAAACGCCTCTACTTTAAGTGGATGAAGAAATCCGCTGAGGCTGCTGAAGCTTCAATTCAGAAGGCACGCGAGACACGCGAGAAGGATCAGGAGTTAAAACTGGGTGATATTCCCAATCCTATGTTTAGGCTAGCGTTAGCTTACAAGGACGGGGAAGGCGTCAAACCGCGATCAGTCAAACGGTACTTCGCTTGGATGAAAAAGGCGGCGGAAGTCGGGCTACCGGCCGCAATGGTCAACCTAGCCCCTAGCGTTGCATAAATCTCGGTTGATGGCGATCTCACGCAGCTTTCAAAGCCGCCAGGTAATGCAACAGTTCCTCCTGGACCGCTTGATTGGCTGA
>MUGK01000230.1 GCA_002007425.1 Chromatiales bacterium USCg_Taylor
CCCGGTGGCGCGTACCGCCATCACCGAGACGACGGCGCTTGGGGCGGCCTATCTTGCCGGGCTCGCCACGGGGTTGTTCGAAAGCACAGAGGCAATCGCGGTGGGCTGGCGCCCCGAGCGACGTTTTGAGGCCGCGATCTCTCAGGACCGGCGCGATGCGCTCTACGCGGGATGGAAACATGCGGTCGCTCGGGCGCGGCTTAGGGCGCTAGAACTGCAGGCGGGTCATCTTTGACTACATCACTCGGCCGGATGAGATCGAGTGCCGTGAGCGTGTCAGATTTTTTGTGTTTAGGCCGTTCATGCTCATCGTTATGAATTCACGATGAACCGTTCTTCAAATTGCAACGCCAACTGGGTCTTCGCGGCATGCCAGACGATGGGCGGATTCTTCCATCCTTCAGAGATATTCCGCAAGACCAACCACAACAGTTTAGTCGCGGCTTCGTCACTGGGGAAATGACCGCGACTGCGCACGGCTTTGCGCACCTGGCTGTGTAAACTTTCAATCGCGTTCGTGGTGTAGATGATTTTCCGGACCTCGGGCGCGAAGGCGAAGAACGGGATGACCTCCTCCCAGTGCCGCCGCCAGCTATGGGCGATGGCCGGGTATTTCTGCCCCCAAGGACCGGCATCGAAGGCTTCGAGTCGTTCGCGAGCTGTCTCGGCGTTCTCAGCGCGATAGATGGGCTTGAGTGCCGCGGCGATCATTTTTCGCTCCTTCCACGATGCAAACTGCATCGAGTAGCGGATTAAATGGACGATGCAGGTCTGGACCACGGTCTCAGGGAAGACCGCCGTAATCGCTTCCGGAAAGCCTTTTAAGCCATCGACGACCGCAATCAGGATGTCCTGGGTGCCACGGTTACGTAGCTCGGTCATCACCCGTAGCCAGAACTTGGCCCCCTCAATCCAGAGCCCGAGAATTTCCTTATGCCCCGAGCAGCGGATCCCAATCGCCAAATACACCGCCTTGTTCTTCACCGTCCCCTCATCGCGGATTTTCACCCGCAAGGCATCGAAAAAGACAATGGCGTACACCGATTCCAGCGGCCGGCTCTGCCAGGCGCCGACTTCCTCCAGGACCGCATCCGTCACCGCCGAGACCAACTCCGGCGAGATCTCCGTGCCATACAGCTCCCGCAAGTGCGCCTGGATCTCACGGGTACTGAGACCTCGGGCGTATAGGGAGATGATTTTTTCGTCGAAACCAGGGAACCGGCGCTGGTACTTCGCAATCAGCTGCGGCTCAAAACGGCTGTGACGATCGCGGGGAATCGATAATTCCAGCTTCCCACTCTCCGTCAGCACCGTCTTCTGGCTACGGCCATTGCGGTGATTCCCAACAGCCTGTTCCTCGTCCTGACCCAGATGGTGATCCAGCTCGGTACTCAGGATGCGCTCGGCCAGCGCCTTTTTCAGTTCGTCGAGCAAGCCATCTTGCTCGAAAACCGTCTTTGGATCGCGCCCCGCTAGTAGGCTATCCAGTAATTCACTCGTGATGTTCATGTTCGCCATACGTCGTTCCTCTCTTCACATTTAACGTATAGCCTAAAACACAAAATTTCTTACACTCTCAGTGCCGTGAAGCCTGTCCGAGATCGACGAAGCCGATGCCGTCGCGGCCTCGCAGCGGATCGAAGGCGTCGGCCTGTTGCGACTGAGCGCGTCCGTATCTTCCGGCATGTGCCCATCGTTGATCTATCGTAGTGTCCGGCTTGAGCCGGACCGTCAGCCATCGCTGCCATTCGAACCCGCCTTCGTCTTTGTTCCACTAACCGGGTCTCTGTGGATGGAGCATCAAACCAAATCGCTCAAAGTGGACTTGACCCGCTTTTGTGGACACATCACTGTGCACAGATGGAGGGTCAAGTATGTCGAAATTTAAATCCAAACATTCGATACGATATACGGCGGAG
>MUGK01000024.1 GCA_002007425.1 Chromatiales bacterium USCg_Taylor
GATCGGAGGGCTATCTATTCCTTCGCGGGATTACTAACATGGCGCGACGCTGCTATCCGATTACCCTGGCTTGGGTACGAACGAAGCTCATGCTGATCCCGCTCAGAGACGATCTCCATCTTAAAGCTCGCCCGCTCGTGACCTACACACTCATCGGCGCATGTACTGTCCTATTCTTGTTGCAGCAATCATTAGAAGAGGTCGAGTCTCAGCGCCTAATTTATAGTTTCGGTATCATACCCGCCCTGCTGCTTGAACATGCGCGCCTGGCGCCCGGGCTGGTGTTCGTATCTCCCGAAGCGGCGTTGTTTACATCCATGTTTTTGCACGCCGGATGGATCCATCTGATTGGGAACATGCTTTACCTGTGGATATTTGGCGACGACGTGGAAGACTCGATGGGCCGCTGTCGCTATCTAGTTTTCTATTTGCTTTGCGGCCTCGCCGGAGCACTGTGCCATGTCGCGGCGCATCCGACGTCGGGGATACCGGTGGTCGGCGCAAGCGGGGCGGTATCCGGCGTGCTCGGCGCCTACCTGCTCCTGTATCCGCACGCGCGGATCTTGGTGCTCCTGCCGATGCCTAAATTCTCCCGCTTAGTCCGATTACCCGCCTTTTTAGTGCTGGGTTTTTGGATTGTGTTTCAGTTGTTTAATACAGCGTTTGCCGGCGCCCAAGAAGGCGGGGTCGCGTGGTACGCCCATATCGGCGGTTTCGTGACGGGACTGGTGCTCGTTCCACTCTTCAAGCACCAAAAAGTCAATCTGTTACAACCTGCCCATGGTTCTCGCCGTTGGCTGAGGAAATTATGACGGAATCTTAGCAACCCGGAAACCCGCCCCATCTCCCGCTCCATCGAACGTAAAACGTAGGTGATGGCATGGTTTTTTCATCCCGCATCGGGCGGTGACTTTTTCATGGCGCGTATCGTCACATGAGATTTGGCTGCGATTGGCCCCCGGACCCATGGGATTCAACTAGTGACCTAGCGAGTATAGCGAATGGTAGGTGTCCCCATTTTCAACACGGTCGATTTAAAACGGTTAGTGCGGATCGACCACATTAGTTATCTATATAGATCCGCGTTATCGGAAATAGGCGTCGGAACGCTGTTAGCAATCGTTGCGTTCTGCTCGCTTTGGGGGAGCAACACCCAGGGGGTAGCGGCTTTTTGGACTGGCGCCCTGGTTTGCATTTACGCGCTCCGCATCGCGCTATGCGCTCTTTACAAACGATCGCTCACACGCGATAAAAATGAAGCGCTGTGGTTGACCGCAATTCTTTCGAGCATCGCGATCACCGGTATCGCATGGGGGGTGTTCGATGTAATGATCTCCGCCTACGGTACTGGATACAGCCCGACCTTGATTCTGCTATGCACGGGATGTCTCGCCATGGCTACGCTTGCCATCTACTCGGGCGCGTCGGATGCTGTTTTCGCGTATGCAATGCCAGCACTGGCGCCAACCATCGCCTACCATATCTTCCAAGTGAAAGCAGATAATCTGGCGGTTGCCGTCGTATTGGTGATTTACACGGCCACATTGCTTATCGCTTCGCGCCGCTTGACTGAGACGCTATTTGCATACTGGCGAGCCCGCGAAGAAGGCAGGTTTTTACTCCACGCTGTCGATGACGGCAAAGAGCAAGTCAGTACGCTAAATATTGCGCTCAAGACCCATGCGGAACAACGAGAACGCACGGAGTCGGAATTGCAGCGGACAACGGCTGTCTTGGAGTCATCGGAGCTAAAAGCCAGGGCCTTAGCCGGTACCCTGGTCCGCATCTCAACCAAATGCTCGGTCACGGGTTTGCTCAATACCCGCCATTTCACGGAAATCCTCGCTACGGAATGGCCGCGCCTGATGCGCGACAAGAAACCGCTCTCCTTGATCATGTTCGATCTCGATGACGGAGAACAGAATCGGGACTTTTACCGATCGGCCCAAGGCGCGAAGTGCTTGCGGCGTATCGCCGGCATCACACGAAATTTCTCTCGGCGCGCGGGAGACATCGCGGCCCGTCACGATGGTACTCGATTCAGTATCCTGCTGCCGGGAGCCGACACGGTAAGTGCAAGCCGCATCGCGGAGAGTTTGCGGCGCGAGGTGGAAGCGCAAAGGGTGATTCATGCCGCTTTAAATCCGGGAGCGATCGTAACGATCCATACCGGCGTCGCGACAGTTATCCCATCTCGGTCCCGAAACCCAAACGACTTGCTCGAGTACGTCGATACCGCTCTCTATGAAGCCAGGTTTCAGGGTGGCAATCGGGTTGTACGTTATCGAGCTTTACAAAAGCTTATGCTGGAACGCTGGGACAACCGTGCCGACGGACAACCGTCCGAAGAAGGTGTCGTCAAGAAACTCGCACTTCGCGGCTACGAAGGTCGGACGAATAGATATGAGCCCGATTCCAAGATTTCTGATCATTGCCCCGATATCGATTCGGTCCACGCGGTTTTGCGTGGTCGACTTCGTATCACACTTGACGGTCAATCCATGGTATTACGTCCCGGCGATTGCGTGTTTTTCCCGCCTGGCGCAACTTGCAGCGCCGAGGTTGCTAGTAACGAAGCCGTCTATCTATTGGAGGCGGTAAAGGCTCAATAACGTCCTCATCAACTTCGATAATGTCAGCGGGCACCAAATCCCGTCGAACGCCCAAAGGGAAGGCCTGCGCTTCTCCCCTTTCTAAAACCGCATCGCCACGGTTCCCCCGCTCTAACCGCGGGGAGCAGTGCATCCAACCGCCCATTGCTAAAGGTCCAAAAATCAGCGCCGATAGGATGCTGATGTTCGCCCTTGGACTCCAGGTTGATCCATATCTTATTCCTGGCAGGTGTACCTAAATGACAGGGTCAACCGCAAAAATCACAGCGCGCACTGCCACCAACTACGAGGAATTGGCCGAAGCCGTGAACGGCCTTTTTACTGAATCCGACAGTGAAACCGATCAAACACTCAACCTCGTGGAGCATTATCTGCAACAAAAAGTACGCGGCGTCCTGGACGGTGAATATCCACTAGATAGCTTACCTCTGATGCCGGCCACGGTAAGCGCGCTTCTTCCCAAGCTCAACGAAGCGCCGTTTACCGTCGACCGTGTTTATCCCTTCGCCAGGCAAGATCCCGCGGTGGCGGCGGAAATTATTCGTTTTGCAAACGAGGGCTCGCGCAAGGGCGCCGCGAAACCGATTTCCAATCTTAATCAAGCCTTAGAAGAACTTGCGCCGGACACGCTAAGTTCGATATTAACAAAAGTATTGCTTCGGCCCACTATTCCAATTAAACCGATATTCGTTCAACTGATTGGCAAACCTCTGTGGGACCATGCACGTGATTGTGCGCAAGCATGTGCCGAGCTGGCATACGAAAACCAAGTGGATACGAATGATGCGGCCTTTATCGGACTGACTCACGACGTTGGCAAGTTGGTAATATTCAAGCTTTTATGCGTTGCGTTCCGGGCCACCGGTTCATCCGTTTCGCCGCGCGCCGCGGTGGTTGCTCAAATCGTACGGCAATATGCGTCTACACTGTCGCGATTTGTTGCAGAATATTGGAATTTTCCTCAGGTATACGTGCAGGCCCTCGAAGATCAGGCGTCCGCTAGCGCTACGGGTGAGATGTCGTCACTCGGACGCACTTTATATTACGGTAATCTCCTTGCCGAAGCCTATGCGGTGCTTCAGAAATACCGTTATTCCGGCCCCGATCTGGAGCAAGCGCTTATCACGCGTTTACGATATATTTCCAGCCGCACCGCGACTTGCATACCGATAGCTCGCGCGAGAATACCGGATATAACGTTTGGCGAGGGATGCCGCCAGAATCGGCGCACGGAAGCTGATCTAGTCTCGCAGCTTGGCCTGCAGCTCAGCGCAATCTCTTGCTGACCACTGAGCGCCAAACTTCTCTTTAAGTTGCTGCCGAAGCGAGGGGTTCTCGCTCGCGATGGAATCGACCCAGTGTTGTTTTACGACTTTGTGGCGCGGGCGAACGTTTGGGTCGAATCCTTTTTTCCGCAGGTCTGACCGCCGTATCTCCAGCGATCCTTCGGTGCTGTACAACCCGAGGGAGATTATCCTCTTTGAAGCCGATTCTCTGAACAGCATAAAATCTTCCACCCCTTTGCTCTTAAGATCTTCAAGAATAGCGCGAGCGACGCTTTCCGGCCCAGTTGGCTCTATGAATATCCAGTATCTCCTAGAAGTGATCTTCTCGTCCTGTCTGGTCCAGTTACGCGCGTTGAAATGACCAAGCCACGATGTCGCCTCGCTCGCCGCGCGTTCATCCGAAAACGGCCCGGCCGTAAAACAGAAATCATGCGGTTGACCGAGCGCAGGATCCGCAGAGCGCGCGGCCTTCGATGTAGAATCGGTCTTTGCTTTTCGTTGCTCATCCGCGGGCGCCGAGACTGGCGCCGTTGGCTCGGACGTACCGCTCGCTTGTCCGATGTTAGATGCTCTTCCTGTATCGTCCCTACGCCCGGGATCCTCGCCAACGGCTGGGCCGGTACGCGCGCGAGGCGTATGCGGCAAGTCGAGCTCACGCAATAGTTTCAGACTTTCCACCTGTTGCGGGATGGGCTGATAGTGCGTTGCTCTTTTCATAGCGTCGCGCAGCAGCTCGTTATATTCCCAGCTAAAGTACAGAATGTTGGCGGTGAGGAGTACGAAAACAAACCATTTCATGGCTGAGGACACCGGCCCCAAATTAGCAAGCCTTGGAGTACGAGGTTTGGAATCATGACGAACCGGTCCGTTAACAGAGGTGTGATAAATCGAGCGTCGCCCCCAGTAATAATACACTGAGCTTCATTGAATCGCCGCTTGATCTCGTTGGCGACGCGGTCTATACACGCAGCGATCGCGTGAGCCGTTCCGGCCGCCACGCCGTCTGGGGTGTTGTGCGCCAGGAGCACCGCGGCGTCCCCGGCGCGCGTCTCCTCGATTGCGTGGGTATGTGCGGCCAAGGCGCGCCGCATGAGCCACAGCCCGGGTAGAACGAGTCCTCCGATGTGCTGCCCCACCGGCGACAAACCATCAACTGTCACCGCCGTTCCACAGTCCACTAGGCACGCCGGCGATGCATGGCGATGCCAAACCGCGATCAAGCCTAACCAGCGATCCACGCCAAGCTGCGCTGGTTCGTCGTAACCGTTTTTCACACCGCACGCCACCACGCTAACCGTCGCAAATTCCGGGGCGACGCGCCATCTCTCAACGGCCCATCGAGTCAGTCGCTCGGCGATACCTTCACCGGCGACGTTCGCGACGAGTAGCCGCTGTGGATTCGGAAGTTTTGCCCACTCGCAATCGACTGGCCCGCTGAACGCGCTTCTTGTATCGCAGCTTCCCTGAGCCAGCGTGTATCCATCCTTCCAGAACTCCCATTTGATCCGACTATTGCCAACGTCAACGATTAGCATCAATCGGCCAGTCTTAAACTTAAATCCCCTGATTCAAAACGGCAAATCGAATCCTCCATCTCCAGGGACAATGCCCCACTCGGGTCGATGCCAAAGGCGCGGCCGACGAGACGCGCCCCGCGCCAGGATAATTGTACTTTTTGCCTATAAACGACGTCATACCCTCGACATTCATCGTAAAACGGAGCAAATCCGAAGCGTTCGAAGATCGTGAACGCGGTATGAAGTTCGTGCAGCAAGGCCGCGGCAAGGGCATTGCGTGAAACGCCGCGCCCCAGTGCTGTCCGTATATCTGTGTAAGGTTGTTCTATTTCGCATAGTCTCCGTTGAGGAAACGCCACGTTGATGCCGATCCCGGCCACGGCCGTGTGCTTATTATGCGGCCCGACCCTGGTTTCAACGAGAATGCCGCCCAGCTTGCAGTTTTTCCACCAGATGTCATTCGGCCATTTTATCCCGACATCATCGATCCCCAGGTTTCTCAGAACGCGCACTGCGACGGTGGCTGTCGTCAACCCGAGCGACGGCAGGATCTCGGGAGCGACCCGGAGATCCCAGGCGACGGACATACATAACCCGCTTCCAAGCGGAGCGATCCAGGCTTTCCCGCGCCGGCCTCGGCCCGCGCGCTGGAACTCGGCCAAGTACACATGCCGGTGAGCATCCTGTAGGCCCGCTCTCTTTATAAGCGCCTGGTTAGTGGAATCGATTGAGAACGCTAGATCGATGCGATGAGGGGCAGAACCGGATCTTTGCAAGGAGGTCACTATCCGATCGGCCTCCAAAAGCTCGATGGGGTGCTTCAATCTCAACCGGTCATCGCCCGCAACCTCGATTTCCACACCGTAATGACCAAGCAACACGGCCAGCGTTTCTAATGGAGGTGTCTCACCGCCGAACGCCGTAGCCACCCTGGCGGTGGAATGGATATTTCCATCCGCGAGTAGCTTTAAAAGCTGCTCATCCCGCGCCGGTTCAGGTAATAACGCCGATTTGGATGGCACGGCAATGCTCTGAGATCGTCCCCCGTTTAGGCGAATATTATTCGCTATGACGCGCCACCGGGCGGGAGGGATCTGCGCACCATTCGCTCCAGGATCCAGCATAAAGCCGGCCCATCTCCAGCCCGGCGTGCTTGATCGCCAGGAGATTATGGCAGGCAGTCACACCGGAACCGCAATAAACGGAGACCCGCTGCGGAGGCGTTCCTTTGAACAGCGTTGTGAATTGCAGGTGCAAGTCGTCCGCAGAGAGAAATAGACCGTCGGCATCGAGGTTATCTTTCCAGCGGCGATTTATCGCTCCGGGGATGTGGCCCGCCACGCGATCTATGGGCTCACAGTCTCCGCGATAGCGGGCGGGATCACGCGAATCCAACAGCAATGATGCGCCGACGAGCTCGTCGATCGTATGCAAGAGATGACGCTGAGGTGCGCCGTGAAACCCCCCCGCGGCGTTGGATTCTTCACCGGCCGTTACCGGAAAGTCCATGGCGATCCATTGCTGCCACCCCCCGTCGAGGACGGCAACCTTGTGGTGCCCCATATAGCGAAGTAACCACCACAAGCGCGCCGCGATGGAACCACCGGCGGCGTCGTAGGCCACGACCTGTGTGCGGTCTTCGATACCCAGGCGCTCGAACAGCGTTTCCAGCGCCTGCGGGCTTGGCAAAGGATGCCGCCCGTGGTCTATCAAAGGAGGACCGCTCAAGTCGTGTTCGAGATCGGCGTACACCGCACCCCAAATATGACTCGCACGATAGGCTACCCGCCCTGCCAGCTTGTTCGTTAGATCAAAGCGGCAATCAACGATAACCCATCCGGCCACGCCAAGATGCTGCTTTAAGCGGTCCCGATCAATGATCGTCTCGAACATAAGGCAAATCCTGCACCCGACCCCCTGGCATCAGGATCCCAAGAAAAACCGTCGCGCGCGAGATGGAATGCCGCACAAGCTTGAGCACGCTAACAATTCTATACGAAAAGAGGCCGGATGCGCATAGGGATCCGCCGTAAAACGTCTCGGGAGCAATCGCGCGGCTTGGTTAACGGTCGCCCTCTTATGAGTCAATCGTGAGAGCTTGTGAATAACCTAGGACTTATGGTCAAGCGGGATGGATCGTTGATCTGGCCCGCCACGTTATGGCCCAAAAGGTGCCGGAAAAACGCGGAACGCTCGCTCGGAGTCAGCTCCGCGATCGCCTTGACTCGTTGGTAGAACTTTCGGAAGTCCTGGTTCACATTGTCAAAAAGCCGCTCGAATGCCCGGGTGTGCTCCCGATAAGTAACGATCGAGGAGAGCTTGGCATTATTCAGGCCCCGCGCCATCCATGCATCGTAGCCAGAATACCCCCATTGATCGCGCACCGCCCGGTAGCGCTCGCGTAAATCTGTAAAAATGCCTTGTTTCGCGGCGCGCATCTCCGCTGAAATCATTCGCGATGCGTAGAGGTCCTGCAAGCGCCTCGCCGTATCGAGCACCAGCGCGACGAAGGCATCTTCGTGGCGCTTCGCTAAATCAAAATCTTTGAGCTTTTCATGCTGTTTTGACTGCACCAACCAGTGCCGGACGCCTTGCGTGGCCACCGTCGTCGCAAAGGCTTCGTTGAAAGCGCTATCGCCCGGAACGTAAACCGTTTGATGCGCCATTTCATGCAGGATAACCTCGCCGATCCGCGTGTCGCTCCAGCTTAGCATGGTGCTATAGACCGGGTCTCGAAACCAGCCGAGCGTAGAGTACGCCGCGACCCCGCCTACAAAAACGTCGTTGCCGGCCTTCGATAATCCCGCCGCCGCGCTATGAGCTCGGTTCTCGGAAAAATAGCCGTGATAGCTCAGACAGCCTGCGAACGGGAAACACCAGCTCAAGGGGCTGAGTGAAAACTCCGGAGTTGCGAATACGTTCCACGCGACCGCCCTGCGATCGAGATCCACGAAGGTAAGATAGCTTCCATTATCAGTGAGGCCGAGCTTGTCGATCGCGAAGCTGCGCAGATCCAGAATCACATGCAGTTTATGTTTGATTGGTGCCGGCGTTTGCGGTTCGGAGATAACGGAACTGATCGCTCTCCTTTTTAATAACAGAGAAGCTTGCCCCGTCACCGACTGGGCGTAATAGCTCAAGTTCGCCCACGGGCAGTACAAGAGGAGCGATAAAACCAAAGGCGTGATCCAGTACATGACCCCGGCACGCACGTCAGCACATTCTGCTACCACCCATTGTATCATCGCATTCCTTCTCGGCGATTCTCGCGAGCCCGGATCTCGGCATAACAAATTCGTTGCAGAGACTTCAGTATGCCAAGACCATGCCGAAATAAAAGGTTCGGCAGTCGAGTTTTGCAGATCCAGGGTAGCGATGGGTAGAGTGAGGGACACTGTTTGGATTGCGATCCCGTGACTGTCGGCGTAAGCATGAGGTCGCAAGCTTTGAGGCGACGACCCACGGCCTGTTGGGTACGGTATTCGCCCCTGGCGGGACGGTTATAATAATGTCAGCAAGAAATACGGCATCGCTTACCGTTATAGGCTATCGTTATCCGAGTTATACGCAATAATTTTTAATCGAGGATTGTTATGTGCGGAATCGTCGGCGGAGTTGCACAGCGAGATGTGACGCCCATTCTTGTCGAAGGGCTAAGGCGCCTGGAGTATCGCGGATACGACTCGGCGGGGATCGCGGTAATCGATAATAAGCGGTCGTTGAAGCGACTGCGTGTTTTAGGCAAGGTCGATAAGCTCCAGGCGGCGCTCAAAGACACCGTGGTTCAGGGCGCTTTGGGCATTGCCCACACGCGCTGGGCGACGCACGGCGAACCGAGCACCCGCAACGCCCATCCCCACGCCTCCAATGATTGCGTCGCATTGGTGCATAACGGAATCATCGAGAACCACAATAAGCTCCGCTTGCGACAGAGCGAAAAAGGCTATCAGTTCACCTCCGACACCGATACTGAAGTCGCGGTTCACCAGATATACGACCACATAAAGACAGGGAAGGACTTGCTTACTGCGGTGCTTGACACCGCGCAAGAGCTCGAGGGCGCGTTTGCCCTCGGCGTCATTAGCGCATCGGAACCCGACCGGCTCATTGCCGCGAGGCGCGGCAGCCCGCTCGTCATCGGAATAGGTATCGGAGAAACTTTCATCGCCTCCGATGTTTTCGCGCTCCTGCCGGTGACCCAGAGGTTTATTTTTTTGGAGGAAGGCGACGTTGCGGACATCCGCCGTGACGGCGTTGCGATTTATGATGCCGGGCGCCGGCGCGTCGAACGGCGGATCTCCATCTCGCAACTTTCCGCCGATTCCGCGGACAAGGCAGGCTACCGGCATTACATGTTAAAGGAGATTTTTACGCAAGCGCGAGCGGTGGCCGACACCTTAGAGGGCAGAACCCAAGAAGGCAGGGTCGTCGAGGATGCGTTTGGTTTCGGGGCGCACGCTGTTTTCGACCAGGTGCGCGCGGTCCAAATCGTTGCCTGCGGAACGAGCTTCCATGCCGGTCTCGTCACCCGCTACTGGATGGAAGGCGTCGCCGGCATCCCGTGCAGCGTCGAGATAGCGAGTGAATTCCGCTATCGCAAGTCCGTGGTGCAGCCGGGCACATTATTCGTCGCGATCTCGCAATCGGGAGAAACGGCCGACACATTGGCCGCGTTACGACTCGCGAAATCCTCCGGATATTTGGATACCTTGGCGATTTGCAATGTCTCCGAAAGCTCGCTCACGCGCGAAGCTGGTCTGGTCTTCTTAACGCGGGCGGGCCCCGAAATCGGCGTGGCCTCGACGAAGGCATTTACGACCCAGCTTACGGCCATGCTGCTTCTGGTGGTCGCGCTCGGTCGACGGCGCGGATTGGATGCGGCGGCCGAGAAAGCGTTGGTGTCAACGATAGAAAGCCTGCCCGGGAAGCTGAACCAGGCATTACTGCTCAACGATCGGGTCAAGCAATTGTCCGAGCAGTTCGCGGATAAACATCATGCCTTGTATTTAGGCCGTGGCGCGATGTATCCAGTCGCTATGGAAGGCGCCCTCAAGCTGAAAGAAATTTCTTATATTCACGCCGAGGCCTATCCGGCCGGCGAACTAAAGCACGGGCCCTTGGCGCTGGTGGACGAAGATATGCCGGTCATCGCCGTCGCGCCAAACAACGAATTACTGGAAAAGCTGAAATCGAATTTGGAGGAAGTCAGGGCACGCAAGGGCAAGCTTTATGTCTTTGTCGATCCGAGTATCGGCATGCAAAGCGCCAACAACGTCGCTGCCATCGAAACGCTTTCCGTCGATGACCTCATCGCCCCAATTGTCTATACGGTACCGTTGCAACTGCTTGCCTATCACGTCGCCGTGCTTAAAGGGGCCGACATCGATCAACCGCGTAACCTCGCTAAATCCGTGACCGTGGAATAAGAGCGGTAGGATGGCCGAGCCGACGAAGTCGATGCAATATCGCGTTCTTCTCGTAGACGACGATCGGGACATGATCTCGCTGTTATCCTCGTGGCTGAAGGATGCGGGTTTCGAGGTCGATCCGGTGATGTCCGGAAGCGAAGCGATCGCTCGCATCGATGTTTTTCGTCCTCATCTGGTAATCACCGATCTCGTCATGCAGGGTATGGATGGCATGACCTTGCTTTCCAAGATCCACCGTCAGAACCCGCTGATGCCAGTGATTATGCTGAGCGGCAAGGCGCAAATCGCGGATGCAGTTAAAGCCATGCACCTCGGGATCGCGGAGTTTCTGACCAAACCGCTCACCAAGGACGAGCTCGTAGCCCGCGTACGGTATACGCTACGGCTCGCGGCCGGCGAGTCGGACTCCGGCGCGAATTTCGGCAAGGAAATAATATATCGAAGCGAGAAGATCACCCAGCTCTTGGAACAAGCGAAACTCCTCGCCGCGACCGACGTTACGATCTTGATCACCGGCGCCACGGGCACCGGCAAGGAAGCGCTGGCCAAGGCCATTCACGAGGGCAGTGCGCGCAAGGATCAGCCCTTTGTCGCGATCAACTGTGCCGCCATTCCCGAGCAACTCCTCGAGTCGGAGTTATTTGGACATGAGAAAGGTGCGTTTACGGGTGCGCAAACGAAACATGAGGGGCTCTTCCAAGCGGCAAACAAAGGCACGATACTTCTGGACGAAGTCGGGGACATGCCTTTGAGCTTGCAAGTGAAGCTGCTGCGCGTGTTGCAGGACTTCGCGGTTCGCCCCGTGGGGTCGGTCCGCGGGATCCCCGTGAATGTTCGCGTGATCTCTGCGACCAACACGGATCTGGAACAAGGGGTCAAGTCCAGTCGGTTTCGAGAGGACCTGTATTATCGGCTGAACGTGGTGCCGCTTCACCTACCCCCCTTAGGGGAACGCCGCGAAGACATTCAGCCGCTTTTAAATCACTTCTTGAAACGTGTAGGCCAGCGCGACAATAAGAAACGGAAGCGCTTTGCACCGGAGGCGGTTGAATATTTAGCCTCGGCGCCGTGGCCCGGAAACATTCGGCAACTCATGAATGTCGTTGAATTATGCTGCGCCCTCACGAATACCGATATTATCCCGCTGGCTATGGCGCAAAAGGCGCTGCGGGACCAGCCCGCTCATGTTCAGACGTTAAAGGACGCCAAAGAGGATTTCGAGCGAAGTTATCTGGTGAGCGTCTTGCGGGTCACGAACGGCCACGTTTCCCACGCTGCGCGGCTCGCCGGACGCAATCGAACGGAATTCTACAAGCTGCTTAAACAGCATCATATCGAACCGGAGGAGTTTAGGACTTCGCGGCAAGCCACAGAGGAAGACTAGGGTTGAGACGTTGCGATCGATAAATAATACCCATGGCAACGAGAATTGTTCGCGTAGACCCGGAGCTGAAAGATCTTATCCCGGGCTTTTTGAATAATAGGCGGCAGGATGCATTGACGATTCGCGCAGCCTTAGCGCAAGAGGATATGGAAACGGTGCGGATCCTGGGTCATAGCATGAAAGGTTGCGGAGGCGGGTATGGTTTCAATGCCTTGAGTGAGCTTGGCGGGATTTTAGAACGGGGCGCGCAGAACCGGGACAGCGAAGCGATAACGAACGCCGTGGACGAGTTACAGGCCTACCTGGAACAGGTCGAGATTATCTACGATTAATCCCGTGGAGGGGCGTTACCGCGTGAAGGAGGTACGGCACGCGTCGCAGCCGTTGATATATGCCGTAAGCACGATCTTCGGCGCGGCGTTTTCTTTGCTGCTTGTGATGTTAGCGTGGCAGAATGCGCTCGAGACCGAAAAAAAGGAATTTGCATTTGACTCGATACTGTTACGGGATACAGTCAAACTCAGCGCTTCGGCCGCTCATAACTCTCTTGACAATATCGCCGCGCTTGTGGAGGGGTTGGATGCCTTTGGGATAGCCGCATTACCCGCCTTTCTTAAATCGCTGCTCGCGCGTCATCCATTCATCGAATCGATTTCTCTTCACAGGAGCGGCGTTCCACTAAATCACCTCCCGAAAGATATGGCATTGAGACCGGATGCGGGGGGAGATCCTTCTCCCGCGGGCCCCACGATCTTGTGGGGCAACAGCGGCGGGTTATACGTCGGTCGAAGCCCCGCGAAAGAAGCGCTCTACAACCATCAGATTCTCTCTGACCCGCGTTTTGCGGATGCCCTGCGCGCGGCGGTCGACACCGGTATGGTGGTCCCAGGCCCTCCGGCTTCGGCCACGGAGGGTATTCGTCCCTATACGCTCATCAAAGCGATCGGCACCGGTTCGGCGCAGGGCGCCGGCGTGAACCAACGATCGAATACCGTGCCCGGCGCGTTTGTAGCTATCCTCGTGAATCCCGGCTATTTATTCAGCGAGTCCCTGTTACGGGATGATGTTTCGGTAAGCTTGTATACGGAATCTCAGGGCGTCACGGG
Organism: Chromatiales bacterium USCg_Taylor; assembly: GCA_002007425.1. GTDB lineage: Bacteria > Pseudomonadota > Gammaproteobacteria > JACCXJ01 > JACCXJ01 > USCg-Taylor. The sequence goes on from MUGK01000024.1 coordinate 13,335, forward strand.
ACGGCAACTCGTATTCGAGCAGCGCGGCGCCGTGGCGCCGGAAAACGCGAATTTTTCCATCAGCGCGTTTAAGGAAGAAACACTTGCGCAGTTTCCCTATTATTCGATGAAGTTGGTCGTGGAAAGGCAGGTGCTTTGGGGGGAGATCGACAAGGGATTGATCGCTACCGCCATCGTGCTAGGAATCGGTGTGACGACATTAATCGTAGCCCTCGCCCGGGCGAGGGAAATACAGGCGTGGGAGTTAAGCCGGCGGAATCAGGAAATCGAACGCCAGGTTAGCTTGCAAACCAAAGAGCTTGCCGTAACCCGGGCTGCAGCCATCAAGGCATCCACGGTGAAATCCGTGTTTCTGGCAAGCATGAGCCATGAGATCCGGACGCCGCTGAACGCGATTATCGGCATGGGCGAGCTGCTCGGCGAAACGCCGCTGACGCGCGTGCAAAAACGCATGTCAGTGTCTTCAAAAAGGCTGGAGAAGCATTGCTGGCGCTGGTAAACGACATACTGGACCTCTCGAAGATCGAAGCCGAGCAGTTGGTTCTCGAGAAAATCCCGTTCAATTTACGTACTTTGATCGAAGAAACAGCCGATATTCACGCGTTGCGAGCCGACGAGAAGAATCTCGAGTTGCTCTGTCACATCGGCGCGGATGTTCCGGCTCAAGTGAACGGCGACGCGGCGCGGCTGCGACAGATCCTGTTGAACCTTATCGGGAATGCAATCAAATTCACCCATAAGGGCGAGGTAGTTGTCAAGGTCGCGTCTAATCCCGACATCAGCGATCCCTATCGGCTATTATTCTCGGTTACGGATACCGGGGTCGGTATTCCCGCAGACAAGATCGACACCATCTTCGATAGCTTTTCCCAAGCTGATTCATCCACGACCCGACAGTACGGCGGGACGGGGCTCGGCCTCACGATTTCCAAGCGCTTGGTGGAGCTTATGGGCGGGTGGATACGTGCGGAGAGTGTCGCAGGAAAAGGTAGCGTTTTATCGTTCGCGATCAGTCTGGGATCCGCCCCGGAGCCCCAGGCTAGAATAGCTACGGATGCATCCTTTAGCCTTAAGGACGTTCGGATGCTCATCATCGACGATAATTCGACTAATCGACTGATCTTGCGCGAAGTACTGAGCGCTCAAGGCGCGTTGGTGAGCGAGGCCCACGGTGGCGCGGAGGGCATCCAGGTATTCCGGGAGGCGAGCCGCATGGGACAAGATTACGCTGTCGTCATTACCGATTGTCACATGCCGGAGGTCGATGGCTTTGCGGTGGTGGAGGCGCTGCGTACCGCGGGCGGATCGTGCAAAACGATACTAATGGTATCTTCGTCGCAACTTTCCATGGGCACCGCCAGCGCGCTCGGGATCGGCGCCTACTTGATCAAGCCGGTAAAGTCCGTGGAGCTGATCAAAGCAATCAACGTCGCCATGCTAAAAACCTTAGACGAAACACAAGACCGCATCGTCACCACGCCATCACTTGCACGGCGCGCGGAAGATTTACCTATCTTATTGGTCGAAGACACGCCCGACAACCGGCTGCTCATTAAAGCTTATCTGCGGAAAACGCCTTACAAAATCGAGGAGGCCGAAAATGGGAGCGTGGCGCTGCAGAAGTTCAAGACCCACGCCTATGGTCTGGTATTGATGGATATCCAGATGCCGGTGATGGACGGCCACCAGGCAACGCGCGCCATGCGCGAGTGGGAAATGGAACAGGGCCGCGATCCGACCCCGATTATCGCCCTGACGGCTCATGCCATAAAGCAGGAAATGGATAAGAGTGTCGCCGCAGGATGCACGGCGCATTTAATCAAACCGATTAAGAAGGAAACGGTGTTGCAAATCGTCCAGAAATATTTGCCGGTGTCACCAGCGACTTAGAGCCCCCCTCGCGGCGACACCGCGAGGGGGGACTCTCAATACATTAAGCGGGCGGGAGGCGCGCCTGCCGATGTCTCGTGGTCATGGCGTGAGCCGCGGGCATCTTTAAGGAACATTCTGCGCCGCGACCATGAAATAAAGCATAGGGATCGAAAACATGGTATTGAAGCGGCTCGCCAACATCGCGGTGCGCGCTGCCGCTTTTTTCTCCTCGGCGGACGCCTCGACCATGCCCAGGACCTTTCGCTGGTTAGGCCAGATGATCATCCACACATTGTAGGCCATGATGAGGCCCATCCACATGCCGATCCCGATGTAGGTGTCCCGGCCACCGGTCCCGATGCCGAGGATAAGGGCATTCAGGATATAACCGTTCATGATCGCTACCAGGAGCCCGGTCACGACCGTCGACAACGCGGCCCACCGGAACCAGAACAACGCCGTTGGCGCGATGACCTTAGTGATGGCGGGTTTGTGCTCATCGGGGATCTTGGGCATTGACGGGATCTGCACGAAATTGAAATACCACAGGAGCCCGATCCACATCACGCCGGAGACCACATGCAGCCACCGGAACAAGAAAGCAAACCAAAGCTGCGACATCTCGACGGCGCCGACAGCGAGGGCTAGAACCGTGACCAGGACGGCCCCAAAGATAAGCGCTCGTTCGAGCTTATCTAAACCGACTTTGGCCAGCGTATCGAAGATTTTCACCATAATAGCGTTCATGAGTCAGACTCCCCTTTTATTCTTCCAAACCCACCGGATCCACACTACGTCAAGAAGGAGCGGATATCAATAACTCCAGGGAGTTATCTCCCGAGATCCCCAGTCCAGTGAGAGCTTGTGCATAAATCTACTGCGCAGCCTGCCCGCATCGTTGCGCGGTGCTCGGAATCCTCATGTATTTCCACATGCACTGCGGTTGCTCGTCCCATCCATGGGACTCGGCCCTTTCGGGGCTTGCGCTCCGTTTCGCTCCCGGCGAAACGGTCCTGCGCGCCGTGCGCCTCGCGGGCGGCCTTGCTCGCTACGATTTCTTCACAAGCTCTGAGAGCTCGCGAGCGTCACCGGTTCGGCATCGGTCGCGCGCCCCACGTGTACACTATAAACCATGGATCCGATAGACCAAGGCATACGCTACCCGCCGAACCGGGTTCGTGACGCGTTGCATCGCGTGCTGTTCGGTCTCGTCGCGGCGCCGGGTCCCAGCTTTCAGGACTGGGTCCTACGTCATTTCTTCGAACGCCTCTACCGGCGACCCAACCCCTGGTCTTACGAGGGTTCACCGTATCAATACCACAAATGCGGCCAGGCGCTCGCGCTGATCCCACAGAACGCCTACGGGCGTGTGTTAGAGGTCGGGTGCGGGGAAGGGGCGTTCTCCGAGCGACTCCTTGCGGAGCGCGACGTGCGTGAGTTTATCGGCGTGGACATCTCCACGCGCGCGATCGTCCGGGCGAAGAGCCGCTGTTCCCGGTACGAAAACGCGCGCTTCGACGCGGACAACATCTTCTCGGCCCGTCTCCCGGCCGCGTTTGACCTCATCGTCGTCTGCGAGGTCCTCTACTACCTCGGCGGATCGGCGCCGGATCTCGCGGCGCTTCTCACCCCGAAGCTGTCTCTCCGCGGCCGCTTGCTCTTGGTGCATCTTTGGCCCGAGGCCGGACGATTGCACCGCGCTTTCCTTGCGAGTGGCGATCTGAGCGTGCTCGATGAGCTCGTCGACCAGGGCAGCGTGCGGCCGTTCTGTGTTTCTCTACTGGGGAGGGGCCCGTAAAGCGCGATCGCGTTCAGTTTACCGCCTCCGCGGGCTTCGCCGCGGCGCCCTTCCTGATGGTGGCCACCGTAATGAAAAGGATGCTCAGGAGCATCGCCCCGATACCGATTATTTTGATCGCGGGAAACTCTTCGCCAAACACACCGTAACCGGCCAACAAGGTCACCGGCCGTTGGGTAATGATCACCAAGGGCACGCTGACCGAGACATCACCGTGCGCCAAGGCGATCTGCATGAAGATAAAGCCGATGAGGCTGAATACGACGATGAATAGAACAGGCCAGAGGCTGATAAACGCGCTGAGACTTTCCCAGGATGTGATCGAAAAATAGCCGAGCTGCGAGGCGATCAGATTGGTATTCACCTTGAGAAAGATTTCCACGTTTCCGAAAGCGATCCCGGCGCAAGTGGCGAAATAGATTTCATGGATCGGGCGTTCGTCCCGCAACGCCCCCGCCACCAGAGCGATGATCGCGATCAACGACAGCCCGGTGACGACACCCAGTGGAAATAGGTAGGTTTCGTGGCCTGTCGATGGATCGCTGACAAAAAGCAGGATGACCGTACCCGAGATCGCAGTGATCACACCGATCCATTGCTCCCGGGAGAGAATTTCCTGCAGGAACAGATAACCGAGGATCAGCGTAAAGACATAGGCAAAGTTCAGGAGCGGGTAGACCAGGGTGATATCCGCCAACGACTGGATCTCGATGATGATCAGGTTGGCGATTGCCCCCGCCAGCCAACCCGCGAGCCAGAACTTGTTGCGGATCGCCGCCCGCGCCTTTTGTTTCCAGCTCGCGCGCTGAGGCAGCTCACGTTGGAGCGCATACTTGCAAAGCACCGCGCTCGCCCCGTACAGGACGCAACAAAAGATCACGATCGCTCCGTATAGAAACATTTATACTTCCGTTCCTTGAGTCCGCGCGGACTGCGCAAGTGCTTAGCGGTTCGATGATGACACCAATCCGCGCCGATTGTAACCCTGTAGGATAAAATCAGTGCTCAAGTGAAGCTGCGATGAAAAACGCTGCGGCCGCTGGCGCCGATACGACGGCCTTGGCCCACCAGGTCGGGAAAAAGCTCGCCGTGCACCTCGGCGCGCTGGTGAGCCTGGCAATCGTCACGCTTGCCCTCTGGGTCTTGTATCACACCCTGCACGAGATCCGTCTCCAGGATGTCATCAATAGCTTCAACGATCTCCCGGCTGCATCGATCCTCTTAGCGTTCCTGATCACCGTGCTAAGCTACTTCGTCGTCACCGGCTACGACGTCCTCGCATTGCACCATCTTCGAAGGCCCTTACCGTACTGGCGCACAGCGCTCGCCTCGTTCCTCGCCTCGGCGTTTGGCAACAATGTCGGGTTCACCATGCTCACCGGCGGCTCGATTAGGTATCGGATCTATTCGCAAGCGGGACTCTCGGCGATCGAGATCGCCGGCGTCACCACCATGTGCTCCCTGACCACCGTGATGGGGATGGTCTTTATCTTCGCGGTGTCGCTGCTGTTTGCGAGCGGGGACGTCAGCGACACCGCGCTTCAACTCCCGCCGGGCGTGCGCCGCTACGTGGGCTTTTCCATCATGGCCGTGATAGTGGGGTATTTGATCGTGTCCGCCCTACGCCCGATCACGTTCACCACCGACAATTGGTCGCTGCGGCTCCCGACCGCCAAAACCGCCTTGGCGCAAGGCGGGCTCGCGACGCTCGACCTGCTCCTTGTCGGCACCCTGATTTACACCCTGCTGCCAACGCATGCGGGAACCGACTTTATCAGCTTTTTAGGCATCTTCGCGCTCGCCATGATGGCGGGTAGCATGAGCAACGTCCCGGGCGGCATCGGGGTGTTCGAGACCGTACTGCTGCTCGGTCTACCCGAGATCCCGCCTGCCGCGTTGCTAGGTTCCGTGCTCTTGTTCCGATGCGTATATTACCTCTCGCCCTTGAGCCTCGCGGCCATCCTGTTCGCCGCCTACGAGCTGGTATTGCGGCGCGCCCGCATCCTTCGCATCCACGGTGCCGCCACCGATTGGCTGGCGGAGATTGGTCCTCAGATCATGGGCGTAATTATCGTTTTCGCCGGCATCGTGCTGCTTTTTTCGGGCGCCATACCCACCTACGGCGAGCGACTACGGATCCTGCATGACTCCGTACCGCTTGGCATTGTCGAGATCGCCCATCTCGTCGCTAGCGCGGCCGGGCTTGGGCTCATCATCCTCGCGCGCGGCATTTCCCGGCGTTTATCCAGCGCCTATGGCCTCTCGGTACTGCTACTCGGGCTCGGGATCCCAGCCGTCCTGCTTAAGGGCTTGGACTATCAGGAAGCGGTCATTCTCGCGACTGTCCTCATCGTGCTGCTACCCACGCGCAGGGAGTTTCAGCGTCACGCCTCTCTGGTTAGCCAGGGGTTTACCGTGGAATGGGTCTCAGCGCTAACAGCGATCCTAGCGGTCACGGTTTGGCTCGGGCTCTTCAACTTTAAGCATCTCACCTACTCCCACGAGCTTTGGTGGCAATTCGCCTACGATGCCGATCTGCCGCGCTTCCTGCGCGCTATGTTCGTCGTCTTCGGGATCACGGGCAGCGTCATGCTTTTTAACCTATTCCGCGCGGACCCGGTACCCGAGCCTCCACATGATCTCGACCGAGTCCGGCGCATCGTGAGAAAAGACCCCGATACGCGGGCGAACATCGCCCTTCTCGGCGACAAGCGCTTGCTTTTCAGCCACTCAGGAAATGCCTTCATCATGTACCAGGTCCAAGGCAAGAGCTGGGTCGCCTTGGGAGACCCCGTGGGCGCACCGGAAGAGCGGTCGGAGTTGCTCTGGGCCTACCGTGACCTATGTGACCGCTACGGCGGCTGGCCCGTGTTTTACTTGGTGGATGCCGCCAAACTCTCCCTGTACGTCGACCTCGGACTCTCGCTCCTCAAGCTCGGGGATGAGGCTCGAGTACGCTTGGATGAATTTTCACCCCTCAACGTCGCCAGCGCCCAATTGCGCGAGGTACACCGCAAGGTTCGCGAGCAAGGCATGCGCTTCGAGATGGTGCGCTCCACCGATGTCGCTCCACTGCTCCCGGAACTGAAAGGGGTCTCCGAGGCTTGGCTGCACGAAAAGCAGGCCCATGAACAGGGCTTCTCTAAGGGATACTTCGACGAGGGTTACATTGCCCGGCTGCCTCTCGCCGTGGTCCGCGCTGGTGAGCGCATCGTCGCCTTCGCTATCTTGTGGGCCAGCCGCAACAAAGAGGAACTGGCGCTCGACCTCATGCGTTACCATCCCGATGCCCCGGCCGGGGTCATGGATTATCTCTTAGTCGAGCTCA
>MUGK01000231.1 GCA_002007425.1 Chromatiales bacterium USCg_Taylor
CCAGGCCAGTGCGCTTTCAGGATTGCGTTCGCTCAGTTCCAGTAAATAGCGCGGATCAAGCACCCGCTCCATGAAGTCAGGATGGAAAAGCTTTCCTTCATACCCTTCCAGAAACCGTCCGCCGCCCAGTTCCCGCGCCAGTTGCAGCCAGGCCAGCGCGGCTTCAGGGTTGCGCTCACTTAGTTCCACTAGATAGCGCGGATCAAGCACCTGCTCCATGAAGTCAGGATGGAAAAGCTTTCCTTCGTACCGTTCCAGGAACTGTCCGCCGCCGAACTTTTTTGCCAGTCGTATCAAAAAATTAGGGTCGGAGAGCTTCGCTTTATAGCGTTTAAGGAACTGTCCACCGCCCAGTTCCCGCGCCAGTTGCAGCCAGGCTACCGCGGCTTCAGGGTTGCGCTCACTTAGTTCCAGTAGATTACGTGGGTCAAGCGCCCGCTCAAAGAAAGCGGAATGGAACAGCTTCGGTCCGACGCGTTCCAGCAACCGTCCACCGCCCAGTTCCCGCGCCAGTTGCAGCCAGGCCAGCACGGCATCTGGATCGCGTTCACACAGTTCCATTGGGTCATAACGGCCTAGCCCGAACTCTAGAATTGCATCAGTATATCTGCGGTTCCATTCAGTACCGGTCATCTCCTTGGCAACCTGCAAAAAAACAAGCGCGGCCTGCGGATTTCTTGTTGCTACTTCCGCGATCATTTTAGGATGGAATTCCTTCGAAAACTCTCGGAACCTGACACTTACGTGCATTCGCCGGAAGTCTCCTTGCCTCAGGCGTCTGACGCCGCGTCTTAAGCTAAGAACGATGTGCTCAAGCTCCTCGTGCTTATCTCCGTGCAGAGCCATTTCTAGGGCTTGCCGTACGAGCCCAATGAAATTCGCGGCGCCTTCGGACGCTATCCGATGCTCACTTTCGAACAGTCGCTTCATTGCGATCTCTCCGAACGGAGTCGTGCGGCAACGTCTTCAAGGTTTAGCGGATTGTCCCTATATGGATGAAATAATAGCAGCCCCGTAAGTCCGCTTGAGATGTTGTCTCCCAGGGAAATTCCAACATTCAAATAGGCCTCCAATCGACTCCGGCTCTCCGAGACCTGGAACGTCTCCTTCGCGCGCACTGTAATCTGAGACTCATTTCTGTCCGCGACCATGATGGCGGTCACGGCACTCAGGTTGTCGACGGCGAACCACGATCGCCAAATGTGCGTCAGTCGATCCCAAGGACGTGCACCATCCTCATGCGTGCCGATTTGGGTTTCGTCAAAAACGAATGGCTCGTCGCTGACGATTATTCGCAGAAGGATCAGGTTGATGCTGTAAATGGCGATATGGCCGAGGAGCGGGTGATCGCCAAAAGGGGCTCGGTAGCCTTCTTGTGCTGTCTCTTTTCGGATGATTGACGGCATCTCCCTTTTTGTAAGCAGCCGCTTGATCTGATTAAGAATTATTGTGTCTAAGTAGGATATAAAACCCTGTCTCGTTAGGTTCCTTTCGGGCAGGATGTGGCCGACCCACTCGCGCATCATTTCCAGAACCACGGGACGAGTGAAGAGCGGGGTGTAGACCATACTCGCGAACCATTGCCGCTGGAGTCCATCGGCTGAATTGAGGTGCTTCTCGAGATTCTCTCGAAGATCTTCGTTCTGTTTGAGTACCTTGAGTTGGACCGCTTCCGTAAGGGCTCGCCTGAGAACGAAATCAGCGGTGAGGAACTCACCGAAAGTGTTATGCAGAAACTCGAAGGCAGATATTTCTTCGTGCTGTTCAGGAGCACCAGCACTATGTTGCGCCTTTGACCTGTGGACAAAAAAGAAGCTGCCGAGCAAAAGGTCGGCCTGGCTCAAGGGCCTACCCGAGAGAACTGGCGGGGGCGGTCCAGCGTTAAAAAACTTCAAGTCCTCGTTTAACTCTGTCGCCAGAATGTGTACCTTTCTGCGGTTATACATTCCCAGTGCTGCCACACCCAGCCGCTGCATCTCAACGTCGAGCGCCTTCTTCCTGTCGGATGCATTCAGGTCATCAAACCCTTTCTCTTTTCCGCGTTCCCTCGCCACAAATCGCCGCAGAAGGCTGTCGTAGAGCTTTGTGCGATCGAGAACCGTGCTGATTCTGAGATCGTTGGCTTCTGAGTCGTATAGCGCCAACATCAGGAGCAGAAGTGGTTGTTCGGCCAACGACAGAATTTTCTCTGCACCGATTTCGTTCTCATCGAGTAGTGCGAATTTTTCGATGTTCGCCTCCCTGAAATAGTTCACATTTGCCCTGTTCCAAATCGAGATCCATCGCTCTCGCTGGTTCTTGTCGAATTCGAGCAGGCGCAGGATTGTTGCTCCAGAGGGAACCGTCGCCTTATCGATGAGCGTGACCCGGCTCGTGACGATCACTCTAACGGGACGGCCTTGCTCTACTTCACTCTTTTGAAAGTGTTGTACGTCTTTCAAGTAGCTTGAAAACACCTTTCCGCTTGCCTGTAGCAACTCATCGTAACCGTCCAGAACGACCAAAGGCGGACTGTTCTTGAACGCACCACTTAGGGAACCTCTGCAAAAGTCCGCGATCTGATCGGTAGGCGCACCGAATACAGCCGAGGACGATAATGAGCAGACAGATGACACTGGGTACGGGCTTC
>MUGK01000232.1 GCA_002007425.1 Chromatiales bacterium USCg_Taylor
CACGGTGATATCCAGCGAAAAGCAAAAAACTCACTAAACCCTATGTCCGACGCCATTTCCCGCCGCTTACCCCCAGAATTTATGCAACTGGAAGGTTAATACTGCTAGTCGGGCACTTCAGAACACACTGATCGGTCCCGATGGGGAGGGGCCGAAGTTGGCCACATGGAATAACTCGAATGGCCGCGCCGGGGATCGGGGGCGGGGCCCGGGCGGACAAGCCGAGATGGGTGAGGATCTTGGCGATCACGGGGGGATCTTCGATGGCGGCGATGATCTTCAAGGTGCCGCCGCAGTGGGGGTAGTGCTCAATATCGATATCGAACACCCGTTTGAGCAGCCGGGCCCAGCTGATGTGCGCAGGCGCCGAGGGGTGGGCTGTGTTGGGGTGAACCTCTGCGGTGTGAGTTGCGTTGACCGGGGGCTGGGGACGATCGCGGAACGGTGCTTGCCGTGTATCCTCGGCGCGCCAAGCAGGCCCCTCCCTGGGCCTGGCTCTGGGCGCGAGCACGCCATGGAAGCGGATTAAATGCAATCGCGGGCGGGAAACGGAGCGGACGGTTTCGTCAAATCCACTTCATCAAGCCCGTCTCGAAGCGATGGGGCAAGAGCGGGTGGTAGGGGTACAGGCGCAGCTTGTAGGTTTGCAGACCGGAAAAGCCCGGGGTCAATTCGAGCTCGAATCGCGTTTCGCCCTCGGCGTTTGTGTCTTTCGCAGTGAAGCGGTGCGTTTCACTGGCGACATATCGGTTGTCGCGCTCGCTTCCGACGAGACATTCCATCACCACATCCTCGACCGCAAGGCCGCCTAAATGAACAGCGGCGCAGAACCTGAGTTGCTCTCCCGTCCGGACGCTCGCTTTGGGTTGGTCGAGTAGCTGCAAACGCACCTTGGGCCAGCACTCGCCGACCCGTTGCTTCCATTGTGCCAGCTCAATCGCCGCGGCAAAGTTATCGGCGGCAAGCTGTTCCTGTTGCAACGCCGCCCGGCTGTAGAACTTTCTCACATAGTCCATGACCATCCGCTCCGCGCCATAGCGGGGGATCAGGGATTTCATCGACGCCTTGACCTTGTTGATCCAGCCTGGCGAGTATCCTTGCCGGTTGCGATCGTAATAGAGCGGGATGACTTCGTATTCGAGGATATCCAGGAGTTCCTGCGCCTCCGCGTGGGTATGGGGCTCGGCGGGCGCCGAGGCGCTTTGGGGCGCAATACCCCAACCGTTCCGCCCGTCATAACCCTCCGGCCACCAGCCATCCAAAATGCTGAGATGCGGCACGCCATTGATGCCGGCCTTCATGCCGGAGGTACCGCTCGCCTCTAACGGATAGCGCGGGGTATTGAGCCAGACATCGACGCCCGTAACCAAGCGCCACGCGAGCGCCAGATCATAGCCCTCGATCAGCAATACCTTGCCCTCGAACTGCGGTTGCCGCGACAACTCGTGCACGGCGCGGATCAACTCCTGACCGGGTCCGTCATGCGGATGGGCCTTGCCTGAAAACGTTTTCGCCGCGGCCCTCGGTATGTGCGACAGGACATCCAAGTCACTCTCGCACCCTCGGTCTCGCGGCGAGTGATTCCTTTTGCCGCGACCGTC
>MUGK01000233.1 GCA_002007425.1 Chromatiales bacterium USCg_Taylor
TATATTCACCGCTACATTCAGCCGTCAAGCATTATTATCCGTCCAGACGGGAGCCCCGTGTTAACGGGCTTCAACCCGGGCGGCGGCGCTCTCTTCAACCCCGCTAACACGTTGACCAAGCATTTTCTATCGGGCTTCGCGCCGATCGAGCTTTACTTTGGCGATGGCGAGCTGCATGGCCCGTGGACCGATATTTTCAGCCTTGGCGCAACGCTGTACCAGGCAGTGGTCGGGGTTGCACCGGTAGCTGCAATCGAGCGCAGTCGCATGGTCGTCCAAAGCGGAGCCGATCCGTTGATGTCCGTGCTGCCGGTTGGTCAAGGAAACTATAGCAATGCCTTTCTTAAAGCCATTGATCGTGCGCTAGGTTTCTTACCCACGCAGCGGCCGCTGACCGTTCCGGCGTGGCGCAGCGAGCTATCCGGGAGGGACTCGCTCGGCATCGCCTTTGTGATCCGGCCCGAATCAGAGCAAGGGGTCAAGCTGGGTGAAGATTTCGAGACACTACGAGCCCAGAAAGATCACAAGCGGCGCGTGGCGGAACGCACCAACGAAGAGGAGCGGACCGTCAAGAAGCTCCTCGACCTCGCACGCACCGCCATAAACGAACACCATCTGCAGACGGCTCAGACCAGGCTCGATGAGGCCACCGGAATCGCACCGAAATCGGAAGCCGTAGCCGGCTTTCGCGAGGAGTTCAAGGCGCGCGAGACCGCGGTCGTACAGCCACGCTTCGTGGAGGAGACGCTGCACCTACAGGCCGAGGCCGAAGAGAACGCGAACACGTTGGTTGCGCCTGGCCGCGGTCGGGCAGGCAACCAGGCATGGCCCGCCGTTGCAGAGAGGAGGGACGGGAAAATTGAGAGCATCTCGGCGTTAAATCGGTCGTTACAACCAGCAGATGTTCCAATGACCACTCCGATAACGAACGACCGAGTAAGGAGCGCGGTCGATTCCTCCAATGACACGGCGGGCGGCAGTCCCGAACGGGACATGCGACGACGGCACCGCGGCAAGTGGCTCGCGTACTCTGCCGCGATCGCGGGGATAGTGGGTCTGGCGTGGATGCGTCCGGGTTCGTTTGCTATCCTTTACAATGCCGCAGACGAATGGCTTTCAGGAAACCTCTTTCGCGACGACGTAATCGAAACCATACCCAAGCCGGCGGCCCAAGTACCCGTACCGGAGCAGCTTACGCCGGAGAGTCGGGCACAAGGCCCTGAGGATCCAGCCGGAGAGCCCACCCCTTCCCAACCGCGCTTGGATCAGGAGCAATGGCACGCGGTTCGGACCAGGCTCGATGAGGCCGCCGTGATCGCGTCGGAATCGGAAACCGTAGCCGGCCTTCGCGACGAGCTCAAGGTGCGCCAGACCGGGCAAGTATCGATCCGAGAGGTCACCACCTCGCGTGTCCGTGTGAGACCGGGCGAGACCGTGCGGTTTTATACCGAGTATTCTCTAACCCTTCCCGCAGGCGACACGGAAGCCCGTTTGCGCCGCGGCCCTCGGTATGTGCGACAGGACATCCAAGTCACTCTCGCACCCTCGGTCTCGCGGCGAGTGATTCCTTTTGCCGCGACCGTCCT
>MUGK01000234.1 GCA_002007425.1 Chromatiales bacterium USCg_Taylor
CTCGCGCGTGCCTTCGCTCAATGACTCTACGCCGTCCATCTAGAGGACGGCTATCGCGGGCTCCTCGCCTCGGCGTTCCGCCTTCCATGGCTCGTCGTATGATCATAAATGGCCGATCCGGGTTGTTCATCAGGCGCGCGAGCCGCACCGCATCGGAAAACACCAGCGTCGCGCGCTTGTAGGTAGCAAAACGGCGCGCGCAGCCGATGAGGAGGATATCGTCGTCGGGTCCGAGATGGCGGGTAAGGCGATTTATTAGCGATTGACTGTAACCGTTCCTTTTAAACTGCGCGCCGGCGCGCTCACGGAGCTCCTTCACCAAGTCCGATTTTAGAAGCTGGCGTGTACTCCATAAAGCGGAGTTGGGGAGATCGTCGATGCGCTCCCAGAATGCTTCGTTGAGCAGCTCATTGCGCCATTGAATTCCGAAGCGCAAATCGAATAGATGCACCCAGGCCGCGGCCAGAAAGGTTTGCACATGCACGCCGTTGGCGATGCACTCGATGGGGTTTTCATGCGCCGGGATCTCGGGCCAGAAAGTGGCCTCCATCCGCGCAGCGGTCTCGGCGTGGGTGCGGCTCACACCGTTATGAAAACGCGAACCGCGGAACGCGAGCGCGGTTTGATTAAAATTGCCCCCATGATTGGTGCTGATCCCAAGGCTTAGAAACTCCTCTTCGCTCAACCCGAGCTGCTCCGGGAAGCGCTTGAAATAGTGCCCGACCATGCTTGCGTCGAAGATGTCGTGACCGGCCGGGACCGGCGTGTGCGTAGTAAATACAGTCCCCGCGGCGACCTGTTCGAGGGCGGCCCCGAAACCGATTCCGCTTTCCACCAGTGCACGGCATCTTTCCAGGACCAAGAACGCGGCGTGCCCCTCGTTGATATGCCAGACCGTCGGCGCGATCCCGAGGGCGCGCAGCGCCCGCGCGCCTCCGATGCCGAGCACTATCTCCTGTTGAATGCGGGTGTCTTTGTCGCCGCCGTAAAGCTGGTGGGTGATGTGACGATCTTCGCCGCTGTTGGCACTGAGGTGGGTATCGAGAAGAAAAAGCCGGATATGGCCTACACGGGCCTGCCAGATTTGGATGGCGACCTCGCGGCCGGGAAGCTCCACTGCGACGGTAAGCGGAGACTGCCGCGCATCGAGTACGGGGCTAATCGGCAGATCGTTGAACTCGAGATGCGATGGCTTTAACTGCTGATTACCGGTCCCGTCGAGGGTTTGCTCAAAGGATCCCACGCGATAGAGAAGACCGACAGCGACAAAGGGCAAGCCGAGATCACTCGCCGCCTTGCAGTGATCCCCGGCGAGGATCCCGAGCCCTCCCGAATAGATCGGCAGGCTCTCGTGAAGCCCGAACTCGGCACAGAAGTAGGCGATTAGATTGCGGCCGGGATCGATCAATGTCCTGACTTCCGGGTTGACCTCCTTCGCCAGATAGCTGTCATAATCGGAAAGCACACTGCGATAATCCTGCAGGTAGACGAGATTATTGGCCGCCGCTTCGAGTTTATCCTGCGCCACCCGACGCAAGAATATCT
>MUGK01000235.1 GCA_002007425.1 Chromatiales bacterium USCg_Taylor
CCAGATTGCCCTGTCGGAACTCTTGCAGGAGATGGAGTGGCAGGAGGAGTTGGCTGAGCTAGTGTCCGATGCGGTGGGGTGTCAAGCAGCTACCAAGAGCTTGGAGTCAATTCCAATAGAGGTATGAGTCTGAACGAAGATGTTGAGGTGTGGTTCAAGCTGCCTGTTTGGATCGACGGTTGATGGATTGGAAGAGTTTATTGCGTGCCTCGTTCAGGCATTGAGCAGCCTCATTATCGCTGAACGTGTTGGCGATTGTGTCCAACTGGGTAAAGGAGACTGCCGGCTTGAGGAAGTTCTTGGCGCCGGGTAATGACTTGAGCTTTTCGTAAGGGGTCATCATGTTAGCCAGCGTGTATCGCTTTCTGATCTTGCCCTTGTCATCGGTGAAGGACACGGCGAAGAAACAGGGGCGGTGGAAGTTGACATAGGGGTTCAAGAATTCCTGGCAGAAGGCGTTGACCTCACTGGCGTGGTGCTGTGGGATATGGCTGTAGCCGAGGTGTTTGCGGACGATGGCGCCGTTTTTGGTTTCCGCCAGACCATTGTCGTTGCTGTGTCTGGGGCGTGATTTGGTGAATTCCACCCGCAACTTGTCGAGGAGCTTGGCGACCGTCCGGTTGATGTACTCCGAGCCGTTGTCGGCGTGAAAGCCTAGGATCCTGAAGGGGAAGCTGTCGAGCAGGGCTTCGAGAACGGGCAGCAGGTACGCCTCGCTCAGCCGCTCACAGGTGGCAACGATCTCGAACTGGGTCACGCAGTCCACGGCATTGATGTGGTAGAGGCCCTTGAAACCATCCTGATCGCCTTGATGAACACTGTCGATGCGGATGAAGCCTGGGCGACCCTCCGGGACCGGCGCGTGGCGTTCGGCAATGGGCACCGAATGGCCACGGGTCTTGGTCCAGTGGCGCCGCCGGGCTTGATAGCCGGCTTCATGGCGCAGGGTGTACAAATGCGCCACGGAGAGGGTGGCGAGCCGCTCATAGCGGTCATCGCCGAACACGGCCAGGGCACGCTGCATGAGGTGTTTGGTCGCTGGGCCGGACAACGTGCCATGCAGCGCGTCGGTCTCGGCAAGCAGCGCGAGGTCGGCGGGCGTGAACTTGCGGCGAAAACCCTCCCACGGTGGCGCGTAACGCTTGGCGAGCACTTCCCCCTCGAGGCCACGGCGTACCAACCGGGTCAGTTGCTGACGCGAGTAGCCGGTGGTGCGTTCGAGATAGCGCAATACCACCCCCTTATCGGGCCGTTTGAGCCGGCGGTACCCCAAACGACTGAGTACCGCTGCGATGTGCTCGTAGCGCAAGCTGTCCTCGCCAATAGGCTGGAACTCGACCACCCGCGTGCCGTTGAAAAAAGCGCGTAACTGCGCCACCGTCTTGAGCTGCGTTTCGTTCATGTCGATCACCATGCGGGCAATGATCGACCCAAACCCTAGCCTTCAGACTCATACCTCGTTGGAAATACGGACCCATGTTCAGACTCATACCATATTGGAAGAGACT
>MUGK01000236.1 GCA_002007425.1 Chromatiales bacterium USCg_Taylor
CCTCTGAGAGTAACTCCATTTGTTCGTCCACCAACGCCTGAATACTCTCGGGTGCGCCTATCCGCACGTCGTGTAATAGTTTGTCGAAATCCCTTTCTTCGTCAAATACATTGAACAGGCCTTTCTGCTTCCAGTGGTCCAACATTTGTATAGCGGATTACCTTCGGTCTTTTCGTGCAGCATCCGGGACAACTTAACGGTAGCCGGACTATCGGGTAAATGGCTGGATACAAATTTCTGCGCAACGGTTCCATCCAGACCGCCGAGTGAAAGCTCGTTGCAGGCCCGTCTAGCCTTGAGCTCTCGTAGCAACATCTTCAAAGGATGAGTTTTCTGTAATAGTTCGTAGCAGCGATAGCTGCCGATTATTATGAAGGGCGCCGAGCTCCGCAGATGCGTGAGATAACTGATGAGATCGGCCGTTGCATAATCACTCCAGTGTAAGTCCTCGAGTACCAAGACCAGAGGTTGCTCCGCCATTAGCGCCTCGACATACGCGGCAAACTCCCGTGGCATCCGCTGCCGGGCGGTGCTGTTTAACTCGCTAGGTACGTGCTGGGAATCGACGACCGTCGCCAATTGCATGGCCCAGGTCGGTGCCCATTGTCTCAGCAGCTCATGCGCACGGTCGCCCTTCGGTCCACGGCATAAGCTATGTAGGGCTTCGATCACCGAAAAATACGCTTCAGTATCGATGCAGTGCCCGAAGCAACGGCCTTGAGCAACGAATGCCGTTTCGGTTGCCATCGCGCGGTTTAGAAAGGATTCAATCAGGGTAGTTTTCCCGATACCGGCTTCCCCTTTGATCAAAACAACTTGCGGCACGCCCTGAAACGCGCGCGCGAGATAGGCATCGAGTCGTTCTAATTCCTTATCGCGTCCCAAGGCGGGCGCGGCGGAGCAATCCTGAAGACCCATATTACCGGCAGGCGACGGATTGCCAAAGTGTACCTGCCAAACCCGTCCACTGCGTACCGTTGCCTGAGCACCGTCGGTGATGTTTCCGATGAAGCGATAGCCGCGGCAATGAACGGTTTCGATAAAGCGGGGCTGCTGGCTTGGGTCTCCAAGCGCGCGGCGGATCTCGCCGATACATACCTTGACCACACCGTCACCGACGCAGACCCTAGGCCATACGGCATGAAGCAGCTCGTCCTTCGTGACCAGCTTCTCCGGGTGCCGAAGCAGATGGTGTAAGACCATGAAGGCCTTAGGCGTCATCAAGATCGGTTGCCCATCTCTCAACAGGCTTCCGCGCACGGGATCCAAACAAAAGGATCCAAAACAAACGGTCTCCATGGCGCTTCCCCTCCCAGTTTAGCCCCGTATGAAGCTCCTCAGTGCCGCTCCTCTGCGGCCACTGCCTAAAATTAATCAGCATTAATATGCCCGAAACAATCGACGAGCCATGGAAGGCGGAACGCCGAGGCGAGGAGCCCGCGATAGCCGTCCTCTAGATGGACGGCGTAGAGTCATTGAGCGAAGGCACGCGC
>MUGK01000237.1 GCA_002007425.1 Chromatiales bacterium USCg_Taylor
AGTTCGGACCGAACTTCATGCACCCCTGTCGAATGGATTCCTACGTAACGATGACTCCTCGCTCAGCCAGCAGCTCTTCGATGTCTCTAAAGCTCAGCGTGAACCGATGGTAGAGCCACACCGCCTGGCTGATGATCTCCGGCGGGAAGCGATAACCACGATGGCTTGATTGACGTTCATGCCAGGATTATGGACGATCGCCACTCGAGTTGACAGAACCCCTGGACCACGCCACCGTCCAATCCGGCGATCGACGCAACTCAGGGTTTTTAGACTCACCGAGCAGCGATCTGCCAGGCAGCTCCTTGTTCGAGCTAGGCTAACTCATCATTTCGACGGAATCTTGAGCTTCTGCCCGGGATGGATCAGATCAGGATTTTTTATCTGATCCTTGTTCGCTTCGAATATGTTCTGCCAGGTAAGCCCAGGATAATTCTTTGCTATTTTCGATAGCGAGTCGCCCTTTTGCACCGTGTAGCTGGTCTCAGCACCCGTCTCCAGCTTCGACGCGGAGCCGGCGTCGACTTCGATGTTCAGCACCAGATCGCCCGCGCGCATGTCGGGATCGATCTCGCCATGAATGTCCCAAAGCCGCTGTTTGACGGCTTCACTGGGCGCTTTGCCGCTGACATAAAGCACGCCATCCTGTTCGCGCGCGGAGAGATTCGCGACCTTTTGCTGTTTTGCGGTATCGGTCAGTTTCTGGTACTTGTCGGTCAATGCCATGATTGTTCTCCCGCGCTTTATTTGATGGTCATCTGGTTAACGACTTTCTTCGGCTTTGCTTCATTCGCCGCCTTCATCGCGTCCTGCAATTGCGGGCGTTTGATGTCGCCGGTCAGTCGCACTTCGCCGTTTTGCACCTGAACATCGATTCCGGTGACGCCATACTTCGTCATATTCGCCGTCACAGCATCCTTGATTTTCGCATCATCCGCTTCGAACAAAGGCGCAGGCGCCTGATCCGGCAAGGCCACGGACGCCGGCTTGACGGTAAGATTGTTCACCACGTTTTTTACGCCCTTGATCGCGCGCGCAGCTTGTTCGGCCTGCGTTTTGGCGGCCTCGGATTCGACCTGTCCGGCAAGCGTTACGACCCCGCCGCTGACGGCTGCTGTCGCCCCTGGCGCGGCCGCCGCGACCTTAGCCTGAACCTCGGCGCCGATCTTGTCGTCCTTCGGACCACAACCGCCGTTGATGCCGGCGATGACGAGCAAGACGAGCCAGCCATATTTATTTAATTGCGCAGTTGGCATGATGGATCTCCTTTGGATAAATGGATTTGCTTCAGAAATACCGGACCGATGGCAGTCGAACCGACAAAGAACGTATTGCCATCACGCCTGGATTCTTTTATTGATGTGATGCCAAGCTAATTATACTTCCATATCACGCGACGAGCCATGGAAGGTCGAAGACCGAGGCGAGGAGCCCGCGATAGCCGTCCTCTAGATGGACGGCGTAGAGTCATTGAGCGAAGGCACGCGCGAG
>MUGK01000238.1 GCA_002007425.1 Chromatiales bacterium USCg_Taylor
ATGAGCCTGAAAAGGGTAATAGAGTCCCCCTTAGAGAGAAGGACTCCTGGACCTCAGGGGATGCCTGGGGGCGTTGTGAGCCTGGGCTCTGCGGTTGCTGTTCATGGATGCGTTGAAAGAGTTGTTGCCGTGCCTTGTGTAACTGTGCTGCCGCCTCATTGTCGCTTATTTCCATAGTCAGTGCATCGAGTTGCTCGAAGGTGACGCCAGGCTTGAGGAAGCGCGTGGCGTTGGGGAGCGATTTGAGCTTCTCATAGGGGGTCATCATGAGCTCATAGGGATAGCGTTTCCGCTGTTTGCCCTTGGCGTCGATGATGACCTCTGGAAAGAAGCAAGGGCGATGGAAGTTGAGGTACGGATTGAGATAGTCGTGGTTGAAGGCGTTGATCACCCTGGCGTACTTTTGAGGTATGTGGGCGTAGCCGAGATGCTTGCGCACCACCGCGCCGTTCTTGCCTTCGACAAGGGCATTATCGTTGGTTTTCCGTGCGCGAGACTTGGTGAATTCAACGAGCAGTTTGTCGAGCAATTGCGCCACGACCTTGTTCACGTACTCCGACCCATTGTCGGAGTGGAAGCCGCGCAGGACGAAGGGGAATGCTTCGAGCATAGACTCAAGGGCAGGGAGCAAGAACGCCTCACTGATACGTTCCACCGAGGCCACGATTTCAAACTGCGTGACCTCGTCTATCGCATTGATATGGTAGACGCCTTTCTGCCCATCGAGGTCACCCTGATGCACGGAATCGATGCGCAGGTAACCCGGTTGTCCCTCGGGCCGGGGTTTACGGCGCTCCCCGATGCCAATGTGCACGGTTGCGGTCTTGGTCCAGTGCCGCCGGCGTTTGCGGTAGCCCGTTGCTTTGCGCAGGTTGTAGAGGTGGGCGACCGAGATGCCGGCTAAGCGCTGATAGTCCACGTGCCCGTACACCTCTGCCTCCCGCTCCAAAACCTTCTTGGTAGCCGGACCGCTCAAGTTCCCGTGGACCTCATCGGTGTGGGCCAAAAGCGCTATGTCCGCCTCGGTGTAGTGCCGTGGAAACCGCGACCGGGGACGGCCTCTACGCCCCAGCTTCCTCCTCTTGCGAGAGTCGCCGATAAGCCGGGCGAGTTGTGCACGGGAATAGCCCGTGATCTCGGAGGTAGCGCCGTATTAGCCCCTTGTCCGCTTTGCTCAGGGTGGCATAGCGAAACTTGGCAAGCGTGGCGTGTATGAAGGCGTAGCGCCCCTCGGTGGACTCAATGGTGAACTGTATGACCTCGGTGCCCGCCAGGAAGTCGCGCACCTGCTCAATCGTCTCTAATCGTCTATCGTTCATGATGGTCTTCATCCTCCCATCATGAACAGCTACCCGCTCCTAGTTCAGGCTCATCTTGTGTTAGAAATAAGCCCCACCTTCAGGCTCATCTAGCATTGGAAGAGACT
>MUGK01000239.1 GCA_002007425.1 Chromatiales bacterium USCg_Taylor
TTAGATGCAAAGAATCGGCGCGTTGTGTGGGCGGCGAGCAGTCCGGATTGAATCGAACCGAATCAAGGAGACACGAGCGACGCATGAGTAATATTCCCGAGGACCGTAAGTACACCTCCAGCCACGAATGGGTAAAACCACTCGATGACGGCACGATGCGGGTCGGCATTACCGATCATGCCCAGCGGGCTTTGGGCGATATGGTGTTCGTAGAGTTACCGGAAGTCGGCGGGGCTTATCCGGCCACGGCGGAATGCGCCGTTGTGGAATCGGTAAAGTCGGCATCGGATCTTTATTGTCCGCTCTCCGGCGAAATCGTGGAGGTGAATGAGGCGCTCAACCAAAGCCCAGAAATCGTCAACCGTGATCCCTACGGCGAAGGCTGGATCTTTCGGCTCAAACCGGATGACGTGAATGAGATGAATCGACTTTTGGATCCCGACGAATACGCCGACGGACTGAAAGACGAGCAACATTAGAATTGACTAGCAAGAGCTCGTCACGACCCCGGGCGCGATTTGATGAGCAAGCCTTGAGATCACCGGAGCGGAGATTTCTCCGCGATAAGATCACGTGGACCGTAAGGCCACCTCAACTACCAGTCAGGAGCATGAATAAATGGCAACGATTACCTTTAAGGGCGCCTCGATACATACCAACGGCAATTTACCACCGGTCGGCAGCCAGGCCCCCGATTTTACCCTCGTAGACGGCGCTTTGAATGACGTCACCTTGGCGACATACCCGGGCAAGAAGAAACTACTGAACATCTTTCCAAGCCTCGACACACCCGTGTGCGCCGCGTCCACGAAGCGTTTTAACGACGCGGTGAAAGGTTATGGGGATGTGGTCTTTTTGATGATCTCGGCGGATCTACCGTTCGCAATGACGCGCTTTTGTAAGGCGGAAGCGACAACTAACGTGATCCCACTCTCTTTGATGCGATCGCGAGCCTTCGCTCGGGACTACGGTGTTTTGATCGAGGACGGTCCTCTCGCGGGAATCGCGGCGCGGGCTGTCGTGGTCCTGGATGGAAACGACCAGGTTATATTCACACAGCTTGTCCCCGAAATCGCCCACGAGCCGGATTACGATCGCGCGTTAGCAGCGCTTTAAAAAGCGGTCCGCGCTTTTTACTACTAGGGACGCTCTGCAAAAGTGTCGCGAGCAAGCTAAAATGCGCGAAGCTGCGGAGCGAGTCGCGAGACATATCAGGTAGAGAGGCGAGCGACGAGCGAGCACGCGACAAAACAGATGGGCTGCGCAGTAACTTTTGCAGAGCTTCCCTAGCGCGCCGCTTGCGGCGGGCACTTTACCCTAGCGTTGCATAAATCTCGGTTGATGGCGATCTCACGCAGCTTTCAAAGCCGCCAGGTAATGCAACAGTTCCTCCTGGACCGCTTGATTG
>MUGK01000240.1 GCA_002007425.1 Chromatiales bacterium USCg_Taylor
CAAGGTGTCCAATAGATAATCGTAGCGCGCGCGGGAATAGTCCCGGCGCGCCCGAAACAATTCGCGTTGTGCGGCAACGACATCCACCGTGGTCCGGGTGCCGACCTCGAAGCCGGCTTCGGTCGCCTCCACGAGGGTTTCATTGGAAACCACCGCTTGTTTAAGCGCATTGACGCGGCTGATCCCCGCAACGACCCCGAGGTAGGCGTCGCGGGCTTGGCGTTGCACGGCGCGTTTTTGCCGCTCGACTTCTTCCAGCGCCTGAGTATAGCGGTGTTCGGCTTCGTGCGTGCGCGAGACGACGATCCCCCCTTCGAAGATCGGTACATTCAGCTCGACCCCGATCGCGCTCAATTCGGTATCGACATCCCCGAAACGGCCGCCGCTCACCACGGTTCCGTGATCTCCCACGATGTCTAGGGTCGGCAAATGTCCCGCTTGTTGGCGCCGGATCTCCTCATGCGCGGTCTGAGAGGCGAAATTCGCCGCGCTGATGCGCAGGTTTTGCGACAGCGATTTCGAAGTCCATTGCTCGATATCGGCGGGATCGGGAAGGATCAGCGGAACGTCTTTGGTTAAGACATCGAGCTCCTTGTGGTAGGTGCCGGTGATTTCCCGCAAGGCATCATGGGCATTGTCGATCTGATTCAGAGCCAGGATTTCCTGCGCCACGGCCAGATCGTATCCGGCCTGGGCTTCCTGGACGTCGGTGATCGCGATGATCCCGACCTCGAAACGAAGTTTGGTCTGGTCCAATTGGCGTTGGAGGGCACTCTTTGCCGCACGGCTGAACACGAGCTCATCTTGGGCGGCAAGCACATCAAAATAGCGCTCGCTTACCCGAACCCCAAGGTCCTGCCGGGCTGCATCGACCTCGGCCGCAGCCTGCTGAATGCGGGTGCCGGCTTGACGCAATTGCACCCAGCGATCATACCGAAACACGGGTTGGGTGAGACGGAGCGTGTACGCCTCGCCCGTGAACTGGAATTTCCCTGTGCCGAAACTTTCGGAGTCCGATTCGGAGGTGACATCTTCGAAGTTCCGTGCGACCTCGGTCCTGAAGCGGAGTGAGAGGCTGTGAATCAATTGTCATTTGACGGTAGTTCAGACACAGATATGACCGTCGGTCGAGGCGTTGAGGTAGATTTCGCATCCGAGCGGTATGT
>MUGK01000025.1 GCA_002007425.1 Chromatiales bacterium USCg_Taylor
AGCGATGAAAAACGGGCTTAACGGCCGCGTCTCCGTCTGAAATCGATTCCTATACACGCTGCACAACCATTTTTGATACTTGTTCAGAGGTTCCTTAGAATAAAATCCTTCTGCATGCATATTCAATCCACCGAGGTTATCGACACCTTCGCGGAGGCTTTTGCCATGTGGGGCGCGCGGGTGATCATCACCGCAGCCACCCCCGCGTGGGCCCTCGCCGCCGCACGCTCAATGACCGGATTCGCGACCTCGGTGATCGGCTGTAAATGCGAGGCCGGGATCGAGCGGGAGCTGTCCGCCGAGGAGACGCCCGACGCGCGGCCCGGGATCAGCGTGTTGCTGTTTTCGACCAGTTTGGAGGGAGCCGGCAAACGGCTGCTCGAGCGGATCGGCCAGTGCGTGATGACCTGCCCGAGCACCTCGTGTTTCAACGGTCTCACCTCGGGCGAGGGCGTGAGCGTCGGCGGCAAGCTCCGCTACTTCGGCGACGGCTATCAGATCGGCAAGTCCCTGGACGGGCGCCGCTATTGGCGTATTCCGGTGATGGATGGCGAATTCGTGGTCGAAGACCGCTTCAATATCCAGCCCGCGGTGGGCGGCGGGAATCTTCTAATCCACGGCCTGGATCAAACCCGGACTTTGGAAACCGCCGAGGCCGCGGCCAGCGCGATGCGTACCGTTCCCGGCGTGATTTTGCCGTTTCCGAATGGTGTCGTGCGCAGTGGCAGCAAGATCGGATCGCGGTACAAGGGCCTGCCGGCTTCCACCAACGATGCTTACTGTCCAACGCTGCGGGCGTTTTCCGCGGCGACTGAGGTCCCTCTTGATGCCGCTTGCGTGTTGGAAATCGTGATTGATGGTCTCGAACTGCGGGGGGTCCAAGACGCCATGCGCGTTGGCATCAATGCGGCTTCCGGGAACGGCACCTTGCGGATCTCTGCCGGAAATTACGGCGGGGACCTCGGCCAGTACCGGATCGGTCTGTACGAGCTTCTTCAAGCGACGGCCTGAACGATTATTTCATTACGATGAGCCTGAAGCTCGTACTCAAGCACGAACCGGAAGTCCCGCTAGAAGCCGAAGTCATCACGCCAGCGAAGCTCAACGGTTTGAGTATCGGTGAGATCACGAAGCTTCCGCTGCAATACGGGAACGAACGCGTCGAGGTGGGCGAGTTTTTTCGAGTCGAGGGCAGCTACAGCGGTGAAATCCACGTGGAGGGTGATCTTGCGCGCGTGAAGCTCGTCGGCGCGGGCATGAGCGAAGGCCGGATCGTGGTTCACGGCCGCATCGGGATGCATCTCGGCGCCGGGATTTCGGGCGGGGAGATCCTCGTCGAAGGCGACGCCGGCGATTGGGTCGCGCCCGAGATGTCCGGAGGCCGGATCGTCATCAAGGGCAATGCCGGGCACATGATCGGCAGCGCCTATCGGGGAAGTCCGGCCGGCATTCGCGGCGGGGAAATCATCATCCACGGCAATGCCGGCAACGAGATCGGTCACGCCATGCGCAAAGGCCTGATCGCGATCGGCGGAGACTCTGGCGACTTTACCGGGGTCGACATGCTCGCGGGAACCATCATCGTGATCGGCGATCTCGGCAACCGCACGGGGGCGGGGATGAAACGCGGTTCCATCGTCTCGATGCGGCCCGCGCAGATGCTGCCGACCTTCAGCTATGCCTGCAGCTATCAGCCGCAGTTCCTGCGCCTGTACCTATTGCATTTGTCACGGCTGGGCCTGCCGGTCACGCCGGCTTATCTCAATGGCCGTTACCAACGCTGGAGCGGGGATGCGCTCGAGATGAACCGCGGCGAGGTGTTGCTGCTCAACGGCGAGGCCGCGTAGATCGGCGATGCACGCCTGAGCAAGCACTCCAAACCGGAATAATAAACCAGTCGCGAGGAGATCCAAATGACCACTATCGTAACCGAAAATTGCCTCCGGTGCCGCTTCACCGACTGCGTCACGGTCTGCCCGGTGAACTGCTTCCATGGGGACGATGAAATGCTGTATATCGACCCCGAGGTCTGCATCGACTGTAGCGCCTGCGTACCCGAGTGTCCGGTACATGCCATCCATGAGGGGGAAGACATTCCCGACAACCTGAAAGACTGGATACAGATCAACGCCGAACGCGCCCCGAACTTACCCGTGATCGATGGCAAGCAAGATCCGCTGCCCACGGCCGAGGCGCGTCAAGCAGAGTTAGGGTATTGATGTTGATGGAAGTATGTTGCGCGTGCGCAGAGACTGCGGATGAATACCTTAGGAACCTCTGAAAACCCATTGCAGGTTGCCGTCGTCGGCAGCGGCCCTAGCGGCTTCTACGCCGCCGAAGCCTTGATCAAGTCCGGGCGCGCCGTGCGCGTGGGCATGTTCGAGCGGCTCGCTTCGCCCTTCGGGCTCGTGCGCAGCGGCGTCGCGCCCGATCACCCCAAGCTCAAACAAGCCATCCTCGTCTACGACAAGATCGCGCGCGCGCCCGAGTTTTCATTTTTCGGCAATATCAACGTGGGCAAGGATATCATGCTCGGCGAGCTGCACCAGAACTATCACGCGGTCCTGTTCACCTGCGGGGCGGAAACGGACCGGCGGCTCGGGATCTCGGGCGAGGATCTCCGCGGCAGCCATACCGCCACCGAATTGGTCGGCTGGTACAACGGTCATCCCGATTATCGCGACCGGGTGTTTGATCTCTCGCACGAGGTCGCGGTCATTATCGGTCAGGGCAACGTGGCCGCGGATGTTTGCCGCATCCTGGCCAAAACGGCGGACGAGTTAAAACATACGGATATCTCGGAGCACGCGCTCGACACGCTGGCCGAGAGCAAAGTGCGGGAAATCCATGCAATCGGACGCCGCGGACCGGCGCAAGCGAAATTCACCAGTCGCGAACTGCGCGAGTTCGGTGAGCTGGGTGATTGCGATCCCGGCGTCGATGCGCTGGAGTTAACGTTGAATCCGGAAAGCGAGGCCGAGCTCGCCGACAAGAATAACGTGGTCAGCGCCAAGAATGTTGAGATCTTCCGTGATTTCGCGCGGCGCACGCCGAGCAAGCACCGCCGCTGTATTTTCCAGTTCCTGCGCGGCCCCGTGCGGCTCGAAGGCACCGGTAGGCTTGAACGTGTGGTGCTGGAGCGCAATCGGCTGCAAGGGGCGCCGTTTCAGCAGTCGGCGCGGGGCACAGGGGAGATCAGCACGCTCGAATGCGGTATCTTGTTCCGCAGCATCGGCTATAAAGGGGTGGCCGTTTCCGAGGCGCCCTTCGACAAGCGCAACGGCGTGATGCCCAACCGCGCCGGACGCGTGCTCGACAGTGACGGCAGCGTCGTTCCCGGTCTTTATTGCGCGGGCTGGATTAAACGCGGTCCGACCGGGATCATCGGGACCAATCGCGCTTGCAGCGTGGAAACCGTCGGTTCGCTGCTTGCGGATCTTGACGCACTCGCGACACGGGACGCAAAAAGCGGGATGGCCGGTGTCCGAGCGCTGATCGAGCAGCGCGGTTTGCGCGCGGTCAACTACGACGGTTGGCTAAAGCTCGACGCCGCCGAAGTCGAGCGGGGTAAACTCAAGGGAAAACCGCGCGAAAAATTCACCCGGCTGCATGAAATGCTGGCGCTTCTCGGATAAAGCTCGCGCGGAGCGAAGTTCGCGATCGCCGTCTGCGCCGCCGGCGCATGCCACAGGGCGCCGAGGGCGCCGCCGCACGGGATGGGATAGGGACGCTGGGCTTTGTGGCAGCTTCTCGCAGAGCGGCTGTATAGCAAGGGTAGAGTGCGGTGCGCAGGGCAAGCTCGACGAATCGCCGCGGAAAATCTCGTCCGCATACGGCATACCGCTGAACGTGTCGTGCTTCACATCAACACCCTTCTGCGCGCGTATGTGGATGCCCACCGCAGGTGATGTTTTAAGCGTGGCTCCTTTCCAGATTCAGCGACGCCGTCCGCGGCACTGGATTCCGGTCATTCCCTGGCCTATTAATACCGTTGCCCGAGGGGCGAGCATTATGGTAAGAATTGATCCCGCGTATGACCAACCAAGCTCTGAGCTTAATCCGGCCATCCGCGGTTCCGGATCACGCGCACTCGGCCTTTTCGATGATGACCGGATCGGTCGGCACGTTTTGATGGCCCGCCTTGTCGCCGGTCGGCACCGTCTTGATCTTATCCACCACATCCATGCCCTCGATCACCTTGCCGAAAACTGCGTAACCCCAGCCGTCCTGCCCTGGATAGTTGAGGAAGCCGTTGTTCCCAACATTTATGAAGAACTGCGACGAAGCGGAGTGCGGATCGGAGGTGCGGGCCATGGCGAGGGTGTACGGATCGTTCTTGAGCCCGTTCTTGGCCTCGTTCTGAATCGGCGCCCTGGCCGGCTTTTCCGACATGTCTTCGGTGAAGCCCCCGCCCTGGATCATAAAGTTACTGATGACGCGGTGAAAGATTGTACTGTTGTAGTGGCCGCTTGCGACGTATCCGAGGAAATTCTCAGTGGATATCGGCGCTTTCTCAGGATCGAGCGCAATGACGATGAGGCCGTGATTGGTGTGGAGCTTGACCATAGGTTTAGCCTTCATAGGTATACAGGAGGGTGAAGCTTTTTCCGCCGCTTCGGGTGGGACGGATGCGGCCGGTGGCTGCTCGGCAGGGGCAGCCGTGACGAACAGCGACAGCATGACGGGAGTGACGGATCGGGCGATACGGATCATAAGGTTTCCTTCGCTAAGGCAATGGACAAAAAGTACGCAGAGGCAGGCGGCGGTCTCATCAAGGATCTGCGCGGGAAGCTCTCCAAAGTTACTGCGCAGCCCATCTGCTTTGTCGCGTGCTCGCTCGTCGCTCCCCTATCGACTTGATATGTCTCGCGACGCGCTCCGCGGCTTCGCGCATCTGTGCTTGCTGGCGACACTTTCGCAGAGCTTCCCGAGCAATCATTCTCCTGGAACCCGCATCGGCGCTCCTGCCCGTTAGATCGAAGGATAGGAATTTCCGTGGCAATACGCAACGGTTAGTGCTACCTTCCGCACTTGCGGCGATTCCTGCACCTGGCACTAGAAGATTTGTCGTTGCGCGCCGAGCACGGTAGTATGACGGCCAAACGACAACAATCGAGCACTGCCATGACCTTCCTCTATAAGAGCAGCCTTCTCTACCACGGATTGATGACCATGGTGTACCACGTCCACCGGCGCGAGCGCTTCGAGGAGGTGGCGCGCTGGGTCCCGCGGGACGCGGAGGTGCTCGATGTCTGCTGCGGTGACGGCTCGCTGAGCAGCTTTCTACCGGCCTCCGTAGGTTATCGCGGCCTCGATGAAAGCACGGCCTTCATCAAAGCGGGTACGCACCGGGGCCGGGATCTCCGGCACTTCAATTTGATGGCGGAACCGCTACCGGTATCGCAGATCGTGATCTGCCAGGTGAGCCTGTTTCAGTTCTATCCGAAAGTGGAAGAAGTGGTCGGGCGCTTGTTTGCGGCGGCCGCCGAGCGCTTAATCGTTTCGGAGTCGGTGAAGAGCTTCAGTCAATCGAAATATGCGTTGCCGAAGGCCATCTGCTCGTGGGGCACCTGCGTCGATGGCCTCAACGATGGGAGCTTCCGCTTCAACGCAACAAGCCTGGAAGCGCTTTTCGCACCCTATCGGCCCTACCTTCGGCATACCGCGGAGGTTTGCGCGGGCCGCGACTGGATTTATGTGTTCGATAAGGACGACGCCGCTAAGATTTGATGTGCGCGGCGAGAATCAACTCGGCGAATTCCCGAAAGGCCCCGTGACCGCCCGCTTGGGTGCAAATAAAATCCGCGCGGTTTTTGACCTCGGGCAGAGCATCGGTCGGGCAGGCGCATAAGCCGGCCAGCGACATGGCCCCGAGATCGTTGATGTCATCGCCGATATAAGCGATTGCCGCGAGCGGCAGAGTGCGGCGGCACGCAATAGACTGCAGGACCGCGGCCTTGTCCGAGATTCCGAGGTGACACTCCTCGATACCCAGCTTTTCGGCGCGGCGCCTTATGGAGGGAGATTGCTCGCCCGTAACGATCCCGGTCGCGATGCCGGCCAGCGTTCGCAAGCGTTCGACACCCATGCCGTCGCGGATGCTGAAGCGCTTTAGGATCTCGCCCTCTGCGCCGTAATACACGCCGTTGTCGGTGAGCACGCCATCGCAGTCGGTGATCACCATCCGGATCGCGCGGGCGCGCTCAGTGAGGCCGTTATACATGCGATCGGACGTGGCGGAGCAGCCGTTTGCGCTTGAGCGTCTGGCGGCGCGTGAGCGGATTGTGCCTGCCTTTGAACGGGTTATCGCCTTGGCGAAACTCGATACAAAGCGGTGTGCCTTGAAGCTGTAGCGCCTCGCGAATCGAACGCTCCAGATAACGGCGGTAAGAAACCGGCACATGCTCGCCGCGATTGCCATGGATAAGAATCCGGGGCGGGTTATGACCGCCCAAGTGTGCGTAGCGCAACTTGATGCGTCGCCCGTGGATTAAAGGCGGTGGATTGAGCGCGACGGCTTGCTCGACGATGCGCGTTAAGGTGGCCGGGGGCACATCGATGAACGCCGAAGCGTAAGCGAGGTCGATAGAGGCGAACAGATTGCCAACGCCGCTCCCGTGCAGCGCCGAGATAGTGTGGATCGCCGCATAATCGAGAAACCCCAAACGGCGATCGGCTTCCTTTTGAATGCGCGCGCGCTGGTCGGGGCCGAGCCCGTCCCATTTATTGATCGCGATCACGAAACCGCGGCCGCTGTTGACGATCATGCCGAGCAGCGCGGCGTCTTGCTCCGTGACCGACTCCGTGGCGTCGATGACCAAAACGACGACATGCGCGCGTTCGATAGCCCCCAGCGTCTTGATGACGCTGAACTGCTCAATCGCCTCCGAGATCCTTGCGCGGCGGCGGATCCCCGCGGTGTCGATGAGTACGTAGTCTTTTTGGTGGCGCCGGAAAGGGGCGAAGACGCTGTCGCGGGTCGTGCCCGGTTGATCGTAGACCAGCACCCGTTCCTCGCCGAGGATGCGGTTGACCAGCGTCGATTTGCCCACGTTGGGCCGGCCCACCACGGCGATCCTAATCCCGGGCAAATGCGGACCGTCCTCATCGACGGACGCCTCGGCCCGCGGCAAGGCCTCGAAGACGAGATCGAGCAGCGTGTCCATCCCATGGCCGTGGGCGCTCGATACCGCAACCGGCTGCCCGAGCCCCAAGCTATGAAACTCCGCGATGGCGCTGTCATCCTCGATGGCCTCGGCTTTATTGACGACGACCTGAATCGGCCGCCCGAGCGATCGTAAGCGGATCGCGATCGACTCGTCGCGGCCGGTCAGTCCTTCCCGGGCATCGACCACGAACAAGACCAGATCGGCCTCTTGCACCGCGCGCAACGATTGTTCGGTGACGAGCCCGCCGAGCCCGTGCGGATCGTCGCTAAGTCCACCCGTATCGACCGCCAGGTAGGCGCGGCCTCGGTGAATCGCGGCCCCGTAGATGCGATCGCGCGTCAGCCCGGGGGCGCCTGCGACCAGTGCGTTGCGGCTACGCGTGAGGCGGTTGAACAACGTGGATTTGCCCACGTTGGGACGCCCCATGATGGCGATGACCGGTCGCATCTACTCGGACCCGGCGCGATAGGCGCTCAAGGTGCCGGAGGAACTATACGCAATGACAGTAGCGTTGACTATCAACGGGGGCACGATGATCGCCGAATCGTCGACTTGTACCCTGGCGGCGAGCTTGCCGCTGTCGCGCCGCATCCAGTGCAGGTATCCTTCCAAGTCGCCGACCACGACGTAGTCCCCGGCGCTCGCCGGCGCCGTCGCCGCGCGGCCGCGCAATTTTTTTTGCCGCCACGCGGAGCTACCGGAAAAGCGATCGAGCGCCCACACGATGCTCTCATCATCGGCGCCATTCCGGCATACGAAGAATGCTCCTGGTCCCACTCGACGCGGCCGCTCTCGATCGATACCGCAGCCACCGGTCCGCGGTAGCTGGCCACGTAGAGCGTATCGCGGAAAACCAGCAGATCGGCATCCACATCGACCATGCGTTCGAGGTCGGATCGGCCTCGCGGCTGGGCGATCTGTATCTCCCAGGCGACCTTTCCGGTAGCGATCTCGAGGGCGACCAGCGCGCCGCTGTCGAAACCGGCGATGGTTAGCCCCGCCACCACTATCGGGGCGCTGGTCCCGCGTAGCGTCAGGACCGGCACTTGCCGATCGTAGGTCCACAGCCGCTTCCCGTTGACTGCGTCGATGCCGAATAGCTTGCCGTCCACGGTGCGAGCGACAACGATGCCTTCCTCCCCGGCCGGGGGAGATAACACTTCGCTCGACACCGAAGCGGTCCAAAGCAGCTCCCCGTCCGACCGCGATAGGGCCAGCACCTCACCATCCTGGGTCCCCAGCAAGACCATCTCCTCGGCGATCCCGGGTCCCCCCGATACGGGCGCGTCGGTATCCCGCTCCCACAGCGTATCGCCGCTATCGATATCGACCGCATAGACCTCGCCGTTGCGATCGGCAATGAAAACCGTTTCGTCCGCGATCGCGGGCGCAAGCTTAAGATAGTGCTCGTCGGTCCCTGTTCCGATATCGACCGACCAAAGTTCCTCGACCTCGATAGTCGGCTCGAATTCGGTCAAGGGCGCGGGAGGCGTGGTATTCTCCTCGCCGGCCATGAAGTCGGAAACGTAGGTCCCGAGCCCGCACCCATGCAACTGGACGGCGATTACGCCGGCAACCAGCCAGCGATTAAGGCCGCGACCCCTCGGCCTCACCGATCTCATCGAGCTTCATTTGCACGAACGACGGATCCGAACCCGCGGCGCGGGCGGCCTCCAGAGCCTCTTGATAGGCCTTGCGCGCCGCTTCAATCTTGCCCTGAGCAAGAAGGACATCGCCCTCGGTCTCCTTATGGAGGACCGAGTCGGCTGCCCCGC
Source organism: Chromatiales bacterium USCg_Taylor (assembly GCA_002007425.1). GTDB lineage: Bacteria > Pseudomonadota > Gammaproteobacteria > JACCXJ01 > JACCXJ01 > USCg-Taylor. The sequence goes on from MUGK01000025.1 coordinate 8,945, forward strand.
CTTGCCCTTCCAACACGCTTGCCGCTTGAGCGCCTTTTCGCTCCTCAAGGTAAAGGCGCGCAAAACGCAGACGCGCTATTTTCGCCAACGGGGTCGTCCCGGCGTGATCCAACACCCACTGCAGATGGTCCATCGCCTTGGCGACATCACCTGCCTCGACCGCTAAGCGGGCTAGCATGAGCGCGGCAAACGCCGCGTACTGGCTGTCCTGGTGGTTCTCGACGAGCCTGCGCGCGGCGCGCTTGGCGGATTCGGACCGATGCTCGGCAACGTGGGTTAACAACTCTTCGTACGCCGTTGAGACCTCATCCGCCCCGGTGCTCACCTGAGACTGCCAGGCCCGCCATCCGTAGATTGCGCCCAGACCGATGCAAAGACCGCCGAGGATCGGCATTCCGTTCCTCTTCCACCAATCTTTGATAAGCTCAATCTGTTCGTTTTCGGATGCGTAGGGGTCCACGTCGATCTCCACGGCTAGGGTTGATGATGCGATCGTGCGAGCAGGCCTAATTTACCGGCCCGACTAGGATACCACGCCGCGCCAGAAGTTCCCCTAAGCAATCGAGCAGATCTCGTTGCGCAACGGTCATTTGTTCGCCTTCTTCCTCCAAGGCTTTAATGCCGACGGTGCTCTGGCGGACTTCTTCCGCCCCTAGGATCAGGGCGACATGGGCCTGGCTCTTGTCGGCGCGCCGGAACTGACTCTTAAAGCTACCGCCACCGCAGTTGGCGATCAGTCGCAGCCCGGGCCAGGCTTCCCGCGCGGATTCCGCGAGCCGCAAGGCCGCCGCGGCTGCCTCCTCCCCCACGGCAATCAGATAGACATGCGGCCGCGTAGCCTCCGGCGCGGCCTCTTGTTCGAGCAACGCCACGATGCGCTCGAGGCCCAGCGCGAATCCGATCGCCGGCGTAGGGCGGCCGCCAAACTGTTCCACCAGGCCATCGTAACGCCCTCCGGCGCAAATCGTTCCTTGCGCGCCGAGGCGCTGCGTCACCCATTCGAACACCGTGCGGTTGTAGTAATCGAGCCCGCGCACCAGGCGCGGATTCACGCTGTATCGGATACCGACGGCGTCGAGCAAACCGCGGAGCTCGGTGAAATGGCGTTCGGATTCGGGATTGAGGTAGCCGATCAAGCTTGGCGCCCGGCCGATGAGATCCTGCATCGCGGGATGCTTGCTGTCTAGCAAGCGCAAAGGGTTTCCGGGGAGTCTGTTCTTGCTGTCCTCGTCGATTTCGTCCACATGCGCGGAAAAGTAATCGAACAGTGCTTGCCGGTAGCTCGCCCGCGCCTCGCGATCACCCAAGGTATTAATCTCGAGTCGGATATCCGCGAGCCCGAGCTTCCTCCAGAGGCGCGCGCCGAGGCAGATGATCTCGGCGTCGATATCCGCGCCCGGCATGCCGTAAGCTTCGGCACCGACCTGGTGAAACTGGCGGTAGCGCCCTTTTTGCGGACGCTCGTGGCGAAACATCGGGCCAGCATACCAGAGACGCTGGATCTGGTTATGAAAAAGACCATGCTCAAGCCCCGCGCGCACGCAGCTCGCGGTCCCCTCGGGCCGCAAGCTGAGGCTATCCCCATTGCGATCCGCGAAGGTATACATTTCTTTTTCGACGATGTCCGTCTCCTCACCGATCGAGCGCCGGAAGAGATCGGTGTGCTCGACGATCGGTAGACGGATCTCTTCATAGCCGTAGCTCGCGAGCACCGTGCGTACGGTTTCCTCCAGATACCGCCAACGCGCGGCATCCACGGGCAGGATGTCCTTCATGCCCCGCACGGCTTTCATCTGCTCCCTCAACGGATTATTCCGGACAACTCTTTAGGAATGGATCGAACGCCCGCTCCCGCCCCGCCCGCGCTTCGCGCAGGCGATATTAATCGCCAGGTTGTGAAACCCGAGCGCTTACCGGGGCTCGCCGGCGCCTTCGCCGCCCACCTTAAACCGTGCCACGCCGCCGCGTGACCAAGGTGTTAGATCAAGCAGCCTACCGTTATAAAATACCGCCACGCGCGGCGCGTTTCCGAGCACCACGCTGAAGGGCGCGCGCCCCCCCAGGCGTATGGTTTGTCCTTCGGTTGCAAGTTTGGAATAGAGCTTCACGCCCTCGGCGTCCTTGACTTCAGTCCAGGAGTCCCCTGAAAGCTCGAACACCAGACGATGCAACTCTTCCGTGGCTGCGCGAGCGATGTCTTCCAGCGGTGTAACTATAACCGGATGAACCGGTGCTTCGGGCGGCGTGATCGCCGCCACCAGAGGTTCGGCGCTTACACTCGGCGTCTCAGTGGGGACGGCCGCCTCGGGCGTCACCTTGGCCTGCGCTGCCGGCAGCGCGAGCTCGGGGGCCGGCTCGGCGGCGGGGATGTTGGTGATGACAGCGCTTTCCTGCGGTAAAGGTATGTCGGGATCTTGGGTCCGCCAGGAGGCGGCCGTGAGCACACCCAGTGTCCCGACAATGAGATAGGTGGCCAACTTTAGGTAATCCTGTGCTTCTGTCAAGGGCAGTGATTTCCGAACACTGGCGCAGGGTTGAAAATCGATGGGACTGGATGCGATCTCGCTGCCGGCATCGAAAAGCCCCGCGGGATCCAGTCCCACGATGTGCGCGTAGTTCTTGATATGCCCTCTCAGGTAAACCGGCGGAAGGCAGTCCCAGCGGTCAGCCTCGATCGCCTCGATGATGTCGAGCTTGAGGCGAAGCTGGCGCGCAATCGCTCCCGTGCTTAGCTGTAACGCCTCGCGCGCCTGTTGCAATTTTTTACCGGTAGTCAGGTCATCCGGCGCGTTGTTCGGTTGTGGTCCTGTCATCGTCGACCCTCCGTTTCTAGGAACAAGCGAGCTTCTTCGGAGTCGGGATACTTGGATTTTAAGGCTAACGCGTAACTGGCGGCCGCATCCCGGTCGCCGAGTTGACGTTCGATGCGGATCCCGAGCCACAGACTGCGCGCGCTGTGCCGCGCGCTCTCCAGATAGCGTTGTAAGTAACCCCGTGCCGGTAGATAGCGGTTGAGGCGAAAACTGATGTCCGCCATCTCCAGAAGCGCCGTCGGTAATCTTGGGTTGTCCGCCAACGCGGCGCGCAGGTACTTCTCGGCCTGGGGATAGTTTTGGGCCCGGGCAGCGCACACTCCCGCGTTGGCGTGCGCGATCTCGGGCGTCGCGTATAAGGGGTTCGCTACGGCACGCACAAACAGCTCATCCGCTGCCTGATGCTTGCCCCCGGCACATAAAAACAAACCGTAGTCGTTGAGCGTTTGCGAATCTTTCGGATCAAGTTCCAGCGCCCGTTTGAAATGCTGTTCCGCTTGCTGCTTGTCACCGATCCGGTTATAAACCAGAGCCATGACATGATGCGCGTTCGCGAAGTCGGGTTCGATTTCTAGGGCCTTCTGCAACTTGGCAACAGCAGTATTGTAGTCCCCTTGCTGAGCATACTCGATGCCAAGCTGGACATAATTGTCCGCCCTGCGCGTAGCCTCGGATTCCTCGGTCTTGGGCGTGCTCGTGGCGCAGCCAGAGAGTAGCAGTGCTACACAGCACACCCTTCGCCACCGGCGCATGCTCACATTAGCCTCCTCCCGGCATCGGGGCGGCTCGCAGGCGGTGCCTCGCGGCCCGCGGAATAAACTCGCCGACCAACTGCCCGCACGCCGCCTCGATATCCTCGCCTCGGGTCTTGCGGGTAATGGCCAGGATCCCCGCATCAAGCAGCCGCTCGCGAAACGTGTCGATCGCCGCCTGCGGGGATCGCCGGTACACGACGCTCGAAACAGGATTAAACGGAATAAGGTTGACCTTGGCGGGGATCCCTCGTAGCCGCCGCGTCAACTCGCTCGCGCAGGCGGGCGAGTCGTTGATCCCGGCGAGCATCACATACTCAAACGTAATACGGCTGCCGGTGGCGTCGGCATAACGATGGCAAGCCGCCAGAAGATCGTCGATCGGATAGCGCTTGTTGATCGGTACGAGCTCATCCCGCAACGCATCATTGGGTGCGTGCAACGATACCGCTAGGCTCACCGGGCAGGCGTCTTTCAGGCGGTCGATGCCCGGCGCCAACCCGGCGGTGCTCAAGGTGATACGCCAACGCGACAGTCCATAAGCAAAATCGTCCATCAATAGCTGCATCGCCGTGACCACGTTGGTGAAGTTCAAAAGCGGTTCGCCCATCCCCATGAGCACCACGTTGGTGATGGTCCGCGGACCTTTCGGCACCTGCCCCAACGCTCGGGCGGCGACCCATACCTGCCCAATGATCTCGGCGGGGCTCAGGTTACGATCGAAGCCCTGCTTACCGGTCGCGCAAAAGCTGCAATCGAGGGCGCATCCCACTTGTGAGGACACACACAGGGTTCCACGGTCGATCTCGGGAATAAACACGGTCTCGATGCTATGCCCTCCGGTCAACCGTAGTAGCCACTTGCGGGTGCCGTCGGCCGACTGCTGCTCGCGCACCACGACAGGTGATTCGATGGAAGCGACGTCTTGTAGTTTTGCCCGCAGCGGCTTCGCCAGATTGGTCATGGCCGCAAAATCCTCGGCCCCCGACTGGTGCAGCCATTTCAGGACTTGCCCGGCGCGATAGGACTTCTCGCCGAGCCCGGCGAAGAAGCCTTCCATGGCGCCGCGATCAAGTCCGAGCAGATTGGTACCGTTGTTCACCATCTGCCGAGGATAGCTGAAACTCTTCGGGCCCGAATAAGCTTGCGATCTCGGCGCGAGCGGTCCGCGGACCGTCCGAACCGTGCACCGCGTTGCGATTCGTGGCGGTTCCGAAATCGGCCCGGATTGTACCGGAGGCGGCAAGCGCCGGGTTGGTATTGCCCATGATCGCGCGATTTTTTTCTATGGCGTTTTCGCCCTCAAGCACGACTGCCACCGAAGGCCCCGAACCCATGAACTGAAGTAGGTCCGGATAGTACGGCCGGCCTTCGTGAATGCCATAGATCTGCTCGATCTGCTGCCGCGACACGGTAAGCATCTTAAGCGCGACCACCGCGATACCGTTTTTCTCGAATCGGGCAAGGATTTCACCGATATGCCTGTTCCTGACCGCATCCGGTTTGATAATCAACAAAGCACGTTCAACAATCATGAACAGAGCCTTGATAAAGAATAGGATACTCCACGCTGTTACTATAGATTATAAGGTGTGTTTGTGCATTGTTAAACTCTTTTTTTGTTGTTCTGCGACATTTCAGCATGCGCTCTACCCCAGCGAGCATCTGGACGGCTAAGCGACGGGATCGCTGTACACTTGGATGACGCCGGCTTGCACGCGCACGGGATACCTACTCACGGGTTCATAGGCGGGCGGGGTGAGCGCCGCGCCGGTCTTCACGCAAAACCGCGCGCCATGCCGCGGGCAGATGATCTGATCCCTATCTAGAACGCCTCCCGCAAGCGGCGCCCCGTCATGGGTACAGAGATCCTCAATCGCGAAGTACTCGCCGTCGATATTGAAAACCGCGATCAAGGTGTCATCGACATTGACAACACGTCGTTCGCCCGGCGGCACTTCGCCCGCGGGCGCCACATCAACCCAGGTCGACACAGGTTCTCAGTACATCCCGGTTTCCAACCGGGCAGCCTCCGACATCATTTCGTAGCTCCAGGGCGGATCGAAAACCAGCGCCACATCGACCTCGCTAACATTTGGGACGGTGGCGATTTTTTGGCGTATGTCCTCCACCAGCACCCCGCCCATGCCACACCCCGGCGCGGTTAGCGTCATCTGAATGTCAACGCGGTTGCCGGCACCCTCTAGCGGAGTGATGCCGCAATCATACACCAAGCCCAGGTCAACGATGTTGACGGGGATCTCGGGATCGTAACAGGTCCGCAATTGCGCCCAAATCAGCGCTTCATCGACACTCCCGTCGCTGGCGGCCTCCTGAGACGCTACGGGTTCTGGAATAGCATCGTAGCCGATTGCATCGGCATCACGGCCCGCGATCCGGAGCAGGTTTCCGTCGGCGTACAGCGTATAACTGCCGCCGAGGGCTTGCGTGACGGAGACGACGCTCCCGGCCGTCAAGGTCACCGGATCACCGGCCGGAATGAGGATCGCCTGACAGTCGCGGCTCAGGATGACGGCATCGTTGCTGTAATACATCTGCGTCTATTCGGTAGTCACCGTGCTATGCTCATTAGACAAGGCCGACTTGAGGGTGTGCCAGGCCAAAGTCGCGCATTTGACGCGCGCCGGAAATTCGCGCACCCCGGCAAGAACTTCGAGCTTTCCAAGGCCCTCTTCGGTTGGCGTTGCGTCCGTAACCATGGAGCGAAAGCGCGCGAAAAGCTGATCCACCTCGTGTGCGGTCTTGCCTTTGATATGCTCGGTCATCAACGAGGCCGACGCTACGGAGATTGCGCATCCACTACCTTCAAAACTAACGTCCTCGACGACGCCCTCGTGCACCTTGACGTACACCGTAAGCCGGTCCCCGCAGAGGGGATTATAGCCTTCCGCGATACGATCGGCGCTGTCCAACCGGCGGCAGTTTCGCGGATGCCGGTTGTGGTCGATGATGACCTCTTGATACAAAGCGCGCAGGTCGAACATTAGCCTAACATCCGCTGCGCATCCCGAAGGGCCGCGCACAGACGATCGGCTTCCCCGGGAGTGTTATAGAGGGCGAACGAGGCACGCGCGGTAGCCGGGACGTGGAAGCGCTCCATGACCGGCATAGCACAATGATGTCCGGTGCGGATGGCGATCCCTTGGCAATCGAGGACCGTGCCGAGATCGTGGGGATGAATACCGTCCAATACGAAGGACAGCACGCTGGCCTTCTCGCGCGCGGTGCCGATGATGCGTGCCCCGTGAAGGCTCGCGACCCGGTCGCTCGCATACCGAAGCAGCTCGTGTTCGTGCCGGCCGATCGGCTCGAAACCGATTTCCTGTACATAATCGAGGGCGGCGCCAAGGCCAATCGCGCCAGCGATGTGAGGGGTTCCCGCCTCGAATTTGTAGGGCAGATCGTTAAATTGCGTCTTAGTCAAGGTGACGCTCTTGATCATGTCGCCGCCGCCTTGGTAGGGCGGCATGGCTTCAAGCAACGCGGTCTTACCGTAGAGCACCCCGATTCCCGTCGGTCCGAAGAGCTTATGGCTGGAAAAGGCGTAAAAATCGCAATCCAGAGCCTGGACGTCCACGGGCATATGCGCCACGGCTTGGGCGCCATCGACCAGCACCGGAACTCCATGCGCATGCGCGTGGTCGATCATCTCCCCGATCGGGTTGATCGTCCCCAAGGCGTTCGAGACATGGGTTAATGCCAGCATGCGCGTACGCGAGCCGAGGAGCCTGACATACTCATCAAGCAACAGCTCGCCGGCATCGTTCATCGGCACGGCCTTGAGCACCGCCCCTGTCTGTTCACACAGCAATTGCCAGGGGACGATGTTCGAATGATGCTCCATCGCGGTGATTAAGATCTCGTCTTTGGGCTTCAACTGCGGGCGCCCGTAAGACTGCGCCACCAGGTTGATCGCCTCGGTGGTGCCGCGTACGAAGATGATCTCGTGGCTGTGGGCGGCATGGATAAATCGTTGGACCTTGACCCGCGCCTCCTCGAAGCGCTCGGTCGCTTCTTGACTGAGCGTATGCACCCCGCGGTGGATATTGGAATTGCACTCGCGATAATAGCGGGCCATCGCCTCGATCACGGCGCGCGGTTTTTGCGTCGTGGCGGCGTTGTCGAGATAGACCAGCGGCTGGCCGCGTACGCACCGTTCCAAGATCGGAAAGTCTTGACGCCGGGCCGCGAGCTCCGGCCTATGGTCGGCGTCGTTCACGGCGGTAATCGAATAGCTAGGCACGCTCATAAAAGCTCCATATCGAGCGCCGCACGCGGCAAGTAGGCCGTGAGATGACGCTCGATCGCGTGACGCATCGGTTCGATCGCAATGCGCGCGACAACGTCATCGGCAAAGGCATAAGTCAAAAGCGCCGTGGCTTGGGAATATTCGATCCCGCGCGATCTCAAATAGAACAAGGCGTCCTCGTCCAACTGCCCGACCGTGGCGCCGTGACTGCATTTGACGTCATCGGCGTAGATCTGAAGCTCGGGCTTGGTGTCCATCTCGGCGTGCTCGGAGAGGAGCAGGTTTTTATTGGTCAGCTCCGCATCGGCTTTTTGCGCGCCTTCACGGACCACGACCTTGCCGTCAAAAACCCCGCGCGCATGGCCAGCCAGCACGCCTTTATAGTATTCGGCGCTGGTTGTGTGCGGCTGCTGGTGATCGATGCTGGTATGGTGATCCACGTGCTGGCGCCCCTTTGCCATGTAGAGGCCGTTTAAGCTCGCTCCCGCGCCTTCGCCGGCCAGGCTAACCGCGATATCATCGCGGGCGAGCGCGGCCCCGAGCGATACCGAATAGGAGGTGACACGGCTCTCACGCTGCTGATGGACCAGCATCTGACCGATGTGATACCCCCTAGCACCTTCCATTTGCCACTTGTAGTGTTCGACCGTTGCCCCCGGCCCCACATTAATTTCCGTGAGCGCATCGGTGAAATACTCCTCGGGGGTGAGGCCGGCGTAATGCTCGATGATGAGCACGCGTGAGTTCGCCCCGGCTTCGATAAATACCCGCGGAAAGGAGGCGGTCGGGCCGTCCGGCGCGGTGCTGATAAACAGCAGATGTAGCGTTGTCTTCAGCGTGACCCCGGAGCCGACGCGTATATGCACGCCGTCGCTGAGGAGGGCGGCATTCAGTGCCGCAAATCCATTGCCGGGCTGTTCCGCCTGGCGCTCCATGTGTTCTTGCAAGCTGTCCGGCAACGCCTCGCTCAGGGGCGCGACGCTCACCGCCGCCGGCAGGGACGCAAGCCGTGACAACTGGGCCGAATAATAGCCGTTGACGAATACCAATTCGTGCGCCTCGATCAACCGCAACCGATCAAGCTCCGCGACATCCAGGCCGTTCCGTGGATGCCCAGCGAGGCGAAAGGACCGGCTTTCGATCGGAGCAACACTGGTGTATTTCCATTCTTCCTCCTTTGGGGTCGGAAATCCGATCCGGCCAAAGTGCGTCAAGGCCCGCCTGCGCGCGGCTTTGAACCATCCGCTGTCCGCACCGACCAACCCGCCCTCGGCGCGAGCGAACTCCTCCGCATAATGGCTGGCCATAGTCCCAGTCATGCCAGCGCGTTCGGCCGCAGCCAATCGTAACCTCGCTCTTCCAGCTCGAGCGCGAGATCGCGTTGACCCGATCTGATGATGCGGCCCTCCGATAGGACGTGCACGGCATCGGGTAAGACATGGTTCAAGAGCCGTTGATAATGGGTCACGACGATAATGCTTCGATCACCGCCCCGGAGGCGGTTAACTCCTTCAGCCACGATCTTTAAGGCGTCGATATCCAGTCCCGAGTCGGTTTCATCAAGGATCGCCAGGCGCGGTTCCAACACCGCCATCTGAAAAACCTCGTTGCGTTTCTTCTCTCCACCGGAAAAGCCCTCATTCACCGAGCGTTTGAGCAGTGCTTCATCGAGATGAACGAGCTTCATCTTTTCCCTGACGAGACTGAGGAACTCGACGGCGTCAAATTCCGTTAGGCCGCGGTATCTGCGCCCCGCGTTGAGAGCCGCCTTGAGGAAATAGGCGTTATTGACCCCGGGGATCTCGACCGGGTATTGAAAGGCCAAGAAGATCCCCCGGCGTGCGCGGTCCTCGGGTGGCATCGCCAGGAGATCGGCGCCATCATAGACTACCGTCCCTTGCGTGACCTCGTAAGCGTCGCGACCGGCCAGCACATGGGCAAGGGTGCTCTTGCCAGACCCGTTGGGGCCCATGATGGCGTGCACTTCGCCCGGGCCGACCTCGAGATCGATCCCGCGCAGGATCGGTTTCCCGTCTATGCACACATGCAGGTTCGAGATCGTTAGCATGTTAGATACGATTCGTAGGCGCCGGGCACGCGGCGGCTCAGCCGACCGCCCCAGCCAGGCTCACGCTTAAAAGCTTTTGCGCCTCCACCGCGAACTCCATGGGCAGCTCTTTGAAAACCTCTTTGCAGAAACCATTGACGATCATATTGATCGCGTCTTCTGCCGCGATGCCGCGCTGGCGGCAATAAAATAATTGATCCTCGCTGATCTTGGAGGTCGTCGCCTCGTGCTCCACGCGCGCGCTCGGGTTTTTGACCTCGATGTACGGAAAGGTATGCGCGGCGCAGCGATCACTCATGAGGAGCGAATCACACTGCGTGTAATTGCGGGCGTTCGCGGCGCTCTTGGCGATGCGCACGAGCCCGCGGTAGGCGTTCCTGCCTCGGCCCGCAGAAATCCCCTTCGAGATGATCGTGCTGCGCGTGTTGCGGCCGAGGTGGACCATCTTGGTCCCGGTGTCGGCCTGCTGGTAATGATTGGTCAACGCCACCGAATAAAACTCGCCGCTGCTATTGTCGCCTCTGAGCACGCAACTTGGGTATTTCCAGGTGATCGCCGAACCCGTTTCGATCTGCGTCCAAGAGATCTTCGAGTTGTGGCCGCGGCACTCCCCGCGCTTGGTCACGAAGTTATAGATCCCGCCCTTGCCGTTCTCATCCCCGGGATACCAGTTCTGCACCGTCGAATATTTGATCCGAGCATTATCCAGGGCCACCAGTTCAACCACCGCCGCGTGCAGCTGGTTTTCGTCGCGCATGGGGGCCGTACAACCTTCGAGATAACTGACGTGGCTGCCTTCGTCGGCGATGATCAAGGTACGTTCAAATTGGCCCGTGTTGGCGGCATTGATACGGAAATAGGTTGACAGCTCCATCGGGCACCGCACGCCCTTCGGCACGTAGCAGAACGAACCGTCCGTGAAGACCGCCGAATTCAGAGCCGCAAAGAAATTATCTCCCGCCGGCACGACCGATCCTAAATACCGGCGCACGAGATCGGGGTGATTACGCACCGCTTCGGAAAAGGAACAGAAGATAACACCGGCCTCCGCGAGCCGTTCTTTAAACGTGGTGGCGACCGAGACGCTGTCAAAGACGGCATCGACCGCGACCCCGGCGAGAATCGCGCGTTCGTGCAACGGGATCCCGAGCTTTTCGTAAGTCTCGAGTAATTTCGGATCCACCTCATCCAAGCTCTTAGGACCGTCCTTCTTGGTCTTGGGCGCCGAATAATAGGAAATACCCTGATAATCGATGGGCGGGTGAACCACCGTGGCCCACCGAGGTTCTTTCTGCGTGAGCCAGTGTCGGTAGGCGCTGAGCCGCCATTCGCACAACCACTCCGGCTCGTTCTTCTTGCTCGAAATATGCCGAATCACCTCCTCGTCGAGACCAGGGGGCAGTGTGTCGGCCTCGAGATCCGTGTAAAACCCCGCTGCGTACTCTTTACCGATCAGGGCTTCGACTTCGTAGGGATGGGTGGCCATCGGGCGTCCTCTGTTACCGTGCGTGCTTAGACGTTAAAGCTTTCACCACAACCGCAGGTATCTTTCACGTTCGGATTTCGAAACTTAAATGTGGCATTCAAGCCCTCGCGCACATAATCGAGCTCGGTACCGGAAAGGTAAGGAAGGCTTTTCGCATCGACGATAAGCGTAACGCCATTCGATTCAAATACCGTGTCCTCCGCGCCGACACTCTCCGCAGCCTCGATCTGGTACGCATACCCCGAGCACCCCGTCGGTTTCACACCGAGACGCAGCCCGATCCCTTGGCCCTTGGTTTCCAGGAACCGCTTCACGTGGGATGCGGCCCGCTCGGTCAGCATGATCGACATGGTACTCAACCCTCACGCTCTATTAGATTCCGGAACGTCGTGGCGCGCGTGAGCGGCACCTGCAGCCGCAGGATCTGGCTCTCTTGACGCGCCGAAACCGCGCGCACGCTACGCCTGCAAACTAGCTCAGCCAAGGTGATCCTGCTCAGAAACGCGTAAATTTCATGACTCAAATCCTCCCACAGATCATGCGTCAGGCAGCGCTCACTCCCTTGGCAGTTTTTCTTGCCCCCGCAACGCGTCGCATCGACGCTTTCATCCACCGATCGGATGACTTCCGCAACCGAGATGCTCTTCGCCGTCCGGTCCAACCGATAGCCTCCCCCCGGCCCGCGCGCGCTTTTAACCAGCCCGCGCTTGCGCAAGCGCGCGAACAGTTGCTCGAGATAGGACAGCGAAATCCCCTGGCGCAAAGAGATATCCGCCAAGGCGATGGGGCCGCCATCCTGGTGAATCGCAAGGTCGAGCATCGCCGTCACGGCATACCGGCCCTTCGTTGTCAGTCGCATTTACTCAAAGCCTATACGCTAAATCTGCCTCAACGCAGCATCCCATATCTGAGTAATTTAGTCAACTTTTATGTCATGCGAGTAACGCAGTGGTAGATTTCAAATGAGCGGCCTAAGAGATTGTGAAGAAATCGTCGGCGAGCGAAGGAAGCTCGCGTTCCGCCGGAGCGCAGGAACCGGAGTGTATATTGAAATACATGAGGATTCCGAGCACCGCCGGAACGCGAGATCCCGAGCGCAGTTGATTTATTCAAAAACTCTAAGGACGGGAAGCGCGCCGATCCACGACAGCTTCTTCGGCGGAAGGCTGGCCGGGCGCCTTTGGTAGATCGATCCCTCGCTCGCCCACGGCCTTGCGCAGGCTTTCGATTTGCGACTCGATCGCGTGGATGTGATCGAGCAGGGAGTGGATCGCGTTGGCCACCGGATCGGGCATGTCCTTGGTCGTGCCGTAAGCATCGAAGCCGATCCTGCGGGCGGTTTCTTCGCGTTGCTTCGATTTCTCATCGCGCGGGACGACGAGCTGTCCGGGAACGCCCACCACCGTGCCGCCGGGCGGAACATCGCGGACGACCACGGCGTTGGAGCCCACGCGCGCGCACGCACCGACGGTAATGGGTCCCAAGATTTTTGCGCCCGCCCCGACTACCACATTGTTTTCCAGTGTGGGATGGCGTTTGCCCTTGTTCCACGACGTGCCGCCTAGGGTCACGCCGTGATATAGGGTGCAATCATCCCCGATCTCCGAGGTCTCCCCGATCACCACCCCCATGCCGTGATCGATGAAAAAGCGGCGGCCGATCGAAGCGCCCGGATGGATCTCGATGCCCGTGAGCCAGCGTCCGAGGTGCGAGAGCATGCGCGCTAGCCACATCCATTCCCACTTCCAGAGCCGGTGGCTGATTCGGTGCAGGACAATGGCGTGCAGCCCCGGATAGGTGGTCAACACCTCGAAAAAGGTGCGCGCGGCGGGATCGCGCTCGAATACGCAGGCGATGTCCTCTTTTAGGCGCGTAAACATGATCCGCATTCGTTGGCAAACCGACGCCTCATACTGGTCGATACAGATCGCCGCCTTGCTCCTTGAACTCTTCGGCCTTGGTCTGTAAACCAGCTTCCAACGCACGGCTTAAATCCTGGATGCCGTGCTCCCGAGCGTAGGCGCGCACGTCTTGGGTGATCTTCATGGAACAAAATTGCGGGCCGCACATCGAGCAGAAGTGGGCGAGCTTGTGCCCTTCTTTCGGCAAGGTCTGGTCGTGAAATGCGCGTGCGCGCTCGGGATCGAGCGCCAGATTAAACTGGTCTTCCCAACGAAACTCGAAACGCGCTTTCGACAAGGCGTTGTCTCGCAACTGCGCGGCCGGGTGTCCTTTCGCCAAGTCGGCCGCATGGGCAGCGATTTTATAGGCGATGATCCCCTCTTTAACATCGTTTTTATCCGGTAATCCCAAGTGTTCCTTGGGGGTGACATAACAAAGCATGGCCGTTCCATACCAACCGATCATGGCCGCGCCGATGGCCGAGGTGATATGGTCGTAGCCGGGGGCGATGTCGGTGGTCAGCGGACCCAAGGTATAGAAGGGCGCTTCGTGACATTCCTGTAACTCCCGCTCCATGTTCTCCCGGATGAGCTGCATGGGAATATGACCAGGCCCCTCGATCATCACCTGGACATCGTGGTTCCAGGCCGTACGGGTGATCTCACCCAAAGTCTTCAGCTCCGCGAACTGCGCCTCATCGTTGGCATCCGCAATCGAGCCCGGACGTAGCCCGTCGCCGAGCGAAAAGGCCACGTCATAGGCCCTCATTATCTCGCAAATCTCTTCGAACCTCTGGTACAGGAAGTTCTCCTGGTGATGCGCCAGGCACCACTTGGCCATGATCGATCCCCCCCGCGAGACGATCCCGGTCACGCGGCGCGCGGTCAGCGGAATATACCCAAGCAGCACGCCGGCATGAATCGTAAAATAATCGACGCCCTGCTCCGCCTGTTCGATGAGCGTGTCGCGGTAAATCTCCCAGGTCAGATCCTCGGCCTTACCGTCCACCTTTTCGAGCGCTTGATAGATCGGGACGGTGCCGACGGGCACGGGGCAGTTACGAATGATCCACTCGCGCGTTTCGTGAATATGCTTACCGGTCGAGAGATCCATGACCGTATCGGCGCCCCAGCGCGTGGCCCAGACCATTTTGTTGATTTCTTCGTTGACCCCGGAGCTCACCGCCGAGGTGCCGATGTTGGCGTTGATCTTAACGAGAAAATTGCGCCCGATAATCATGGGCTCGAGCTCGGTGTGATTAATATTAGCGGGAATGATCGCCCGCCCCCGAGCGATTTCGGCGCGCACGAATTCCGGTGTGAGCACCTCGGGGATCTCCGCGCCGAACCTTGTCCCGCGATGAAGCATCCCTGGTCTCAGGTCCTGGATCTTTTGTAAGCACAGGTTTTCACGAATGGCCACGAATTCCATTTCCGGGGTAATGATCCCGCGTTTCGCGTAGTGCATTTGAGTAACGGCGGCGCCGGGTTTCGCGCGCCGTGGCGGCAGGCGTGGCGCGAACCCCCCGTCGGCCGCGTCGAAGCGGGGGCCGGCGGCGGAGGAAGGTTTAGTCAGTGCTTCGCTGTCGTTGCGTTCAAGGATCCATTCGCGGCGCAACGCGGACAAGCCCCGGCGAATATCAATCGTGATCCTCGGATCGGAGTAGGGACCCGAGGTATCGTAAAGGGTAATGCTTGGGTTTTGCTCGGTGCCTGATGAGGTCACCGTTTGCGTTTGCGTGATCTCCCGCATCGGGACCTTGATATCCGCCGCCCGCCCAAAGGCGTAGCGCTTGCGCGAGTTAGGGAACGGTTTCAGCGCTTCGGCATCGAGACCACCGATGTCATCGGACACCCGCTCGGGGACGGAATTCATGGCTACACCTCGTTCTATTCATGGAGGCGTAGGGATTCGGCGACCTGTAGCGCTTCCCTACGCCGGTATTAACCGGATCAGGTTCGAAGGGTATCTCTCAGCCCGGCGCAACATATGCGCATCCGGGGCACCCCTAGCTGCGAACAGTAAGAGCACACTATATAATAAAACCCGAGTTGTGCAAGCCGCAGTCTCTTCCAATGCTAGATGAGCCTGAAGGTGGGGCTTATTTCTAACACAAGATGAGCCTGAACTAGGAGCGGGTAGCTGTTCATGATGGGAGG
>MUGK01000241.1 GCA_002007425.1 Chromatiales bacterium USCg_Taylor
GCGCGTGCCTTCGCTCAATGACTCTACGCCGTCCATCTAGAGGACGGCTATCGCGGGCTCCTCGCCTCGGCGTTCCGCCTTCCATGGCTCGTCGATTGTAAACCGTTATAAAGAGTTTTGGGGCTGCCGCGCATGTCATCGGGTTTACTGGCAGGGTTCACATTGGCATCGATTGCAGCGGTTAATACGGAGTGCTCTAGGCTATACCGGGGCCTCGGTTGTTGGGGTTGAATAGTTAGCTTGCCTCAAACGCTGGGCCGAAAAGCGAGTGTAGCCCGGATGGAATGCAATGGAATCCGGGGAATGGAGATTGTGTCCGTTCCCCGGGATGATCGGCGACAAGCACGGTCGGCGATCATCACCTATCCTGATCGGCTATCAAAAGCGTAGATGATCTTCCGCATCCGGCGCTCTGTCCGGGAGCTCGGGACACGTCTTCTCATAGGGCCGTGCGGGTCCGAGGTAATGCCGCCATTCCAACGCGGTAAGATTGCGGTTGGCGATCGCGCAAGCACGTTGCTCCCATAGAGCGTTGTCGACGTCCCACAAGACGATGGTGTGATCATCGCTCGCCGAGGCCAGGGTCTTCCCATCGGGGCTAAACGCCATACTGCGGATCGTGCCCTGATGTCCCAAAAACGTATCGCCGAAGCGCATTTCGTTGACGAAGTCCCATAACCGGACGGTCCCGTCGCTGCCCCCCGACGCGAGTAATTTCCCGTCCGGACTAAACGCGGTCGCCGTGACATCACCTTGATGTTCCACGAGTGCTTCGCCGATGGTATTCGACGCTCGCGGTCCCAGACGAGGATGCTTTCGTCACTGCTTGCCGAAACAAAGGTTGCTCCCAGGGGATTGAATGCGAGCGACGTTACCGCATCGTGATGTTCGCTCAGCGCCTCTCCGAGGGCAGATCCCGTGATCATGTCCCAGAGGCGGATCGTACCGTCGCGGCTTCCGGAGGCGAGTAGCTTACCATCCGGGCTCAAGGCCAGGCTATTGACCGCATCTTGATGGGTCCCCAGTGTTTTTCTTCGCGCCAGCTTACCGCTCCCAAGGTTCCACAGGACGACGCTCTTATCTTCCCCGCCCGACGCCAGCGCTTTTCCGCCGGCACCGTAAGTCACGACCGTGCCGCGATCTCCATGGAGGGCTATCGCCGCTGGCCACATCCCAAAACAGGATCGCATCGTTCGAATTTGCCGAGGCCAGCGTGTCGCCATCCGGACTGAAACGGACCACAGGCCCGGATCCGCCGTGAGGCTGGTCTTGTCGCGGAACACGTGCAACTGCCGCAACCGATACCAAGGTTTCGCAAACCGATGCAGCGCCGACTGCAACGCCGGCGCCAGTTTACCGTCCGCCGCATGGCTGTATGAGATGAACGCGTTGTACGCCATATGCTGAGGCCGTTTAAAGTCCCCCGCAGCACGCGGCAGGGTATTAGTCAATGTAGGCCGTAGAACGCGAGTTCAGAGCAATGAGCTGGTCATGGGTCCAGGTAAAGTCGCGGTCTGGTCCAAATTCTGCCCCAGTTACGCTCTTGCGATTAACTTAGCCGGGGATTTCTCCAAGCACGCGCGGCAGCTCCTTGGCCAACCGTTCTTCTCGGAGACGGCGCTTGCGGTGAGGGCAAAGCCGGCCAAGGATCCGTCGCGTCCATAAGGAGAGTTAACCTTCCAGTTGCATAAATTCTGGGGGTAAGCGGCGGGAAATGGCGTCGGACATAGGGTTTAGTGAGTTTTTTGCTTTTCGCTGGATATCACCGTG
>MUGK01000242.1 GCA_002007425.1 Chromatiales bacterium USCg_Taylor
TAGGAATCGATTTCAGACGGAGACGCGGCCGTTAAGCCCGTTTTTCATCGCTCACGGGGCCATGTTCGCCCCGTTTGGTGTCCTGTAGGCACACTACGCCCCCGACAGTCGCCACAACCGCCGGCGCATCAGGTACAAATTGGTCAGCGCACAGGTCACAAACAACCGGTGGGCGTTCTTCTCCAACCCCTTGTAGCGGGTCTTCACGAATCCGAAGATGCGCTTGATGATGAGGAAGGGATGCTCGACCTTGGCGCGCACGCTGGACTTGGTTTTGTTCTTCGCCCGCTGGACTTCGTCGACCCAGTTCTTATAACGGTAACGTCGATGGGTGAAATCCGTGGCCTTCGGCGCGTGCTTGCGGATGACCTTAGTTTGTCCTTGATAGGCCGAGTCACCCCACACCCGGGTTTCATCCCCATGCAGGAGGTCCGGCAAACACACCGAGTCGTGCACATTAGCGGGGGTAGCGGCCACCGCGTGGATGACCTTGGTCTGGCTGTCCACGCCGATGTGCGCCTTCATGCCGAAGTACCATTGATTACCCTTCTTCGTCTGGTGCATGTCCGGATCGCGGCTTTTGTCCTTGTTCTTGGTGGACGCTGGGGCGCTGATAATCGTGGCATCGACAATCGTGCCGGTGCTGACCTTGATGCCCTGCGCTTCCAGATAGGCATGCACCTGCTGAAACAGCTTCTCGCCCAGCGCATGCGCCTCCAGCAAATGGCGGAAGCGCAGCACCGTGGATTCATCCGGCACCGGGCTCTGTCCCAGGTCGATGCCGGCAAACCGGCGCATCGACAGCGAGTCGTACAGGGCCTCCTCCACGCCCGGGTCCGAGAGATTGAACCACTGCTGCAGAAAGTACACCCGCAGCATTATCTCCAGCTCTTTCGGCGGACGACCGTCGCCAGCTTTCGGATACACCGGCGCTATCAGCGCGCACAGCTCGCCCCAGGGCACGATGCCATCCATCTCGGTGAGAAATTTCTCCCGACGGGTCGTCTTGCTGTACTTCTCGAAGCCCGTACCCAGTGTCATCTGTCTGCTCATTATCGTCCTCGGCTGTATTCGGTGCGCCTACCGATCAGATCGCGGACTTTTGCAGAGGTTCC
>MUGK01000243.1 GCA_002007425.1 Chromatiales bacterium USCg_Taylor
CTCGCGCGTGCCTTCGCTCAATGACTTTACGCCGTCCATCTAGAGGACGGCTATCGCGGGCTCCTCGCCTCGGTCTTCGACCTTCCATGGCTCGTCGAAGGAGGAAGCTATGAAACGCATGATCTGCGCTGCGCTGATTACTTTAGCCCTACCGGGTCTTGTCCACGCGGATGGCCGTTACCAGATGTTACCGCTCGATCAAATGGGGATCGGGGCCGAGAAGATCCTCATCCTGGATACGGTGAGCGGGCATCTCTGGACCTGGACCGAGCATGCGGCCACCCGCGGTCAAAGCGGTGGCCGATACCTTATCTACCAAGGCCAAGTCACGCCGGGGACGCAGGCCGGCGACATGGTCCAAAAAGAAGAGTGGGGCGGGCGCGGTGTGCGCAGCCCTGGTCGTTAAAAATAATTTCTACTTGCCGAACCAGTCTGTCGGTTTGCCAGAAAGATCGACCCACACGCTCTTGATCTGGGTATACAGGTCGAGCGCGTGCTTGCCCATCTCGCGGCCGTAGCCGGATTGTTTGTAGCCGCCGAAGGGTGACGCGGCATTGAACATGTTGAAGGTGTTTATCCAGATGACGCCTGCCTTGATCGCCTTTGCGAAGCGGTGCGCGCGTACCACATCGCGGGTCCAGATCCCCGCGGAGAGGCCATAGATCGTTTGGTTGGCCTGCTTGATCAAATCGTCTTCGTCTTTGAATGTGATGACACTGGTCACGGGACCGAATATCTCCTCCTGGGCAACGCGCATGGTGTTGCTGACGTCCGAGAAAATCGTTGGCTGGAAGAAATAGCCACGCTGAAGGCCCCCGCCAAGCTTTGGCGTCTCGCCCCCTGTTATGACACTGGCGCCTTCTTCACGAGCGATGCCGACGTAACTCTGAATCCGATCAAGTTGTTCCTTTGAAACTTGCGGGCCCATCTGAGTTGTCTTAAGGGCCGGATCACCTACGCTTACGGTCTCCGCTTTTGCTTTGAAGCGATCGAGGAATTCGTCTTTGACTCTCTCTTCAACGAAGAGCCGCGAGCCCGCGCAGCAAACCTGGCCCTGATTGAAGAAGATGATGTTGGGCGCCTTGCCGCCAAGCTCAAGTGAAACTTTGGTGAGGTTGTCGGCGGCAGATTTAGCAATCAGTTTCCCGACTTCGGTTGAGCCGGTGAACGCTACTTTGTCGATGCCCGGATGTGCAGCGAGCGCCGCGCCCGCCGTCTCACCGTAGCCTGGGACGATGTTGACGACTCCATCAGGAAATCCCGCTTCCTGAATTATCTTTCCGAGCTCCATAGCGGTGACCGGAGTTTGCTCGGCAGGTTTTAAGACCACGGTGTTGCCGGCGGCAAGCGCGGGTGCGAGTTTCCAGGCGGCCATCAACAGAGGAAAATTCCATGGAATGATCTGACCACAGACGCCGACCGGTTCGCGCAGAGTGTACCCTAGCGTTGCATAAATCTCGGTTGATGGCGATCTCACGCAGCTTTCAAAGCCGCCAGGTAATGCAACAGTTCCTCCTGGACCGCTTGATTGGC
>MUGK01000244.1 GCA_002007425.1 Chromatiales bacterium USCg_Taylor
ACCGGACGGACCCGCAGCGGGGCTGCGTGCGTCGAGGCCCAGGTGATCGCTTGCGGTGACATGTACGCCCGCAGCTCCCGGTGCGCCCGATCGACCCGCGCCCGGAAGAGAGCGTCGTTGGCGAGCTCCCGCAGCCGCTCGGGCGTCAGGGTCTTTGTAATCATGTAGGCGTTGTGCTTGGAAGCGCGGAAACGCTCCGGATCGATGTCCCGGAACAACTTGAAGGTGGCCGGGTTCCATGACCACCAGAGGTTCGTGGAGAGGTCCCGGAGCTGTTCGGTGATCCGCTGTTCAGGAGACATGGCGCGCTCGATTATAAGCACGGTCGGAAAAAAGCAGAAACTCGAACCTCAAAAGAGTGACCCTCGCTATAATCCCGCGCCTGCTCAGCGACGGCTACTCGCGCTCGTGATGGCGGGAGGGAAGGGCTCGCGTCTGTTCCCGCTCACGCGCGTTCGGGCCAAGCCGGCCGTCCCTTTCGGCGGGCGCCATAGCGCACCCGAGAGGCGCTGCCGCCGCCAATCAAGACGACGTGCCGCCGTAACAATTCAGTCCACGCGCGGTGGGAATGATCGAAACTCCCACCGACGGCGTAGCCTAGCGGCAGTGTCACCGGGCATGGGAATAGCTCACCGTGCGGCGGTGCGTTTCAATAGGCACGGTTACGCTCCCACTGCAGCGACGTCTCGACGATCGTGTGCAGGTCGTCGTAGCGCGGTTGCCAGCCCAAGACCCGGCGGATGCGGTCGGCCTCGGCGGCCAGGACCGGCGGATCGCCGGCGCGACGAGGACCTTCGTGTACCTCGAGCCGCTGCCCGGCGGCCTTCTCCACGGCGGCGATGACCTCACGCACGCTGTAACCCCGCCCGTAGCCGCAGTTCAGCGTCGTCGAGTCACCGCGGGAAACCAGGTATTCCACGATTTCACATGGGCATCCGCGAGGTCCTCGACATGGATATAGTCACGGATGCCGGTGCCGTCCGGGGTCGGAAAGTCCGTGCCGAAGATGGCGAGGCTCGCACGCCTGCCGGCGGCGACCTCGGCGGCCACCTTGATGAGGAGTGTGGCA
>MUGK01000245.1 GCA_002007425.1 Chromatiales bacterium USCg_Taylor
CACAACGCCCCCAGGCATCCCCTGAGGTCCAGGAGTCCTTCTCTCTAAGGGGGACTCTATTACCCTTTTCAGGCTCATTTTAAGATTAGAAAATACTTGACCAGGACCGTGCCGCTGGCCTCCAGGGCGAGGCCGGAGGGGTTGGAGCCCAGCGGCCCCTGGCCGGCGTTGGCGAAGTTCGAGACCAGGCTGCGGTTGCCGGTCGCCGCGTCCACCCGGAACAGCGCCCCGACACCCGGCCCCGCGTCTTTGTCGATGACCAGGACCGTGCCCGCCGTCTCCAGGGCGAGGCCGTAGGGGGCGCGGCCTACCGGCCCTTGGGCGGAGTTACCGAAGTCCGAGACTAGGCTGCGATTGCCGCTCGCCGTGTCCACCCGGAACAGCGCCCCGCGACCATTCGTCTCCGGGAATGGGTCGATGACCAGGACCGTGCCGGTGGCCTCCAGGGCGAGGCCGAAGGGGGCGAGGATTAGCGGCCCCTGGGCAGCGTTACCGAAGTCCGAGACCAGGCTGCGATTGCCGCTCGCCGTGTCCACCCGGAACAGCGCGCCGCCGAAATCCGTCCCCGCGGAAAAGTCGATGACCAGGACCGTGCCGCTGGCCTCCAGGGCGAGGCCGGAGGGGTCGGAACCCAGCGGCCCCTGGGCGGCGTTGCCGAAGTCCGAGACCAGGCTGCGATTGCCGCTCGCCGTGTCCACCCGGAACAGCGCCCCGGCAGCACCCGACCCAGCGTCTTGATCCACCACGTAGGTCTCGTCCGCGGCGGCGGGCGCGGCGTCGAGCGCGAGGATCGCGAGCAGTGACAGCCCCAAGATTCGGCCCAAGGGCGTGCGTGTACAGGTCCTTAACATGATGGTCCTCCTTGATTGCGTTGTTGATTGACGTTGAAACACCCGATTCGATGCTAGGAAGCAAATTCCGCGCCAGTTGACAAGGATACGCTACAACGAGAAATGCAGATAGAGACGTTTGCGCCGCGGCCCTCGGTATGTGCGACAGGACATCCAAGTCACTCTCGCACCCTCGGTCTCGCGGCGAGTGATTCCTTTTGCCGCGACCGTCCCGTCGAATGTAGTCAGCTATGACAAAGGGCGAGAATCCTGGATTTACCCGGCCTATTGGTGGCAACCGAAGCAACTGACCACAACATTAGGTTCGGGTGGTTTATTACGTAAACCGCGATCGAACGTTTACCGTCGAGCGCTCGCCGATACTATCAAAGTGTCTGTCCAGCCACTCGCTCGCCGCCGTCGAGCTCGTGCAGATGCCGTAGAAACGAAGGGCGAAGCGACGCGGCTCAGTTGGTCGAAGAAGAGCGTTTGCGCCGCGGCCCTCGGTATGTGCGACAGGACATCCAAGTCACTCTCGCACCCTCGGTCTCGCGGCGAGTGATTCCTTTTGCCGCGACCGTCC
>MUGK01000026.1 GCA_002007425.1 Chromatiales bacterium USCg_Taylor
CGAGGTAGATGCGATCGGCAAGTCCGGGGCTGGTCTGGATGGTCGCGATATTCGGGTTCACCAGCACCGTGGCGATGCCTTCCTCGCGCAGAGCCTTGACGGCCTGGGAGCCGGAGTAGTCGAACTCGCCCGCCTGTCCGATCTGCAGTGCGCCCGAACCGAGCACCAAGACTCGACGCGGCTTCCTCGGAAGGTAGACGCCGTACATCAACAGCCTCGCGTCGTCGAGCCGACCAGGCGCATGAAGTCGTCGAAGAGGAATCCGGTATCCTGCGGGCCCGGGCTTGCTTCCGGGTGAAACTGGATGCTGAAGAACGGTTGGTGGCGGGAGCGGATGCCTTCGTTCGTGCCATCGTTGATGTTCACGAACCAGGGTTCCCAGTCCTTTGGCAGCGTCTCGTCTCTCACGGCGTAACCGTGATTCTGGCTGGTGACATAGCAACGGCGAGTTATGAGGTCCTGCACCGGTTGATTGACGCCGCGGTGGCCGTAGGGAAGCTTGTACGTGTCTCCCCCTGCGGCAAGCGCCAGTATCTGGTTGCCCAGGCAAACGCCGAACATCGGCTTACGGTAGCTTCCCAGTAGCGCGCGAACCTGGTGAACCAGCGGCGCCAGATCCTTGGGATCGCCGGGACCGTTACCGATCAGAACGCCATCCGCCTGCCGGGCCAGCGTTGCGAGATCGGCGTGCCACGGCGCGCGGATGACGCTCGCGTCACGCGCGAGGAGCGAGCGCACGATGTTGTCCTTGGCGCCCGCGTCGACCAGCAGAATCGTATGCTTGCCACCCGGGTAGCGAACCGGTTCGCGAGGCGCGACGATATGAAAGACTTCCTCACGCATGTCCACCGCGCCGCACTGCTCTCGCGCTTCATCCGCGCCCATCGTCGCGGGGTAGAGCCATCCCTGCATCGTGCCCCGCTCGCGCAACCGCCGGGTAAGTGCCCGGGTGTCGACGCCGGTGAGGCCCGGGACGCCCTCTTCCACAAGCCACTCGTGCAAGGAGCGGCTCGCCGCGTGATGGCTGTACGCGTCGACGTAATTCTGGACCACGAGCGCCTGGACCTGAATGCGGCTGGATTCATATGGTCGATCCAGATCTGCGGATCGTCGGGGCGGCACCCCGTAGTTTCCGATCAGCGGGTAGGTGAGAACCAGGATCTGGCCGCAGTAAGACGGGTCGGTGAGAGTTTCCACGTACCCCGCCATGGCGGTATTGAAAACAACTTCACCTTGCACCGGCTTCGCCGCCCCGAATCCGCATCCTTGCACCTCCGTGCCGTCATCAAGGAGCAGCCTGACGCCCGGAGCGCGCGCAACTTCCGGACGCACTTCCGGCGGTTCACGCCTTTCGTAGTCGTTCATTCGAGCACCTTCAGTGCGAAACCGGCTGATGAATCTTTCCGGGGGAGGTCATTTTTCCTGCTGTTGGCGGCGCACGCCGCCGTAAACCGCGCGTGATCGCACCGTAACCCCTCGCCTGCGGGTGAGCATCGGAATCCGTCGGGGGTATAGGAAGAATAGACGCCCTTTTTCGTCGAAAGGAACAGTACTGATGGACCTGGGAATTGTCAATCACGCACGGTGGGGTAGGACGATTGACAAGAGGCAAAGGGATACGTATTGTACATGGCATGTACATGTCCAACAGGAATGACCTATGCCGGCTGCAGTTGAACGCATCGTGGTGCAAGTACCCCCAGCGGAGAAGAAGACACTCGTAGCGAAAGCAAAGCGCTTCGAGATCAGTCTTTCGGAGCTCATGCGGCGGGGAGCCTCAGCCTACGCCGCTGCACCCGAAGAAGGAGCCCTAGAGGCTTTGCTAGAACGGGTGAAAGCCAGCACGAAAGAAGCGGAGGCGGCGCTCGATGGGGCCCTTGCCTTCGTCACGGCCTCCAACAAGCGCCTGGCGAAGCTGGAGCGACGATAGTGGGCGTTGCGGACAAAGTTTGGGACGCGCTCACAACAGTTATCAAGATGAATGACAAGGTGGTATCGCTTGCCAGCGGGGTCAAGGAGCAACAAGCGAAAATCGAGTCTCTCACCGAACGCGTCGTGCGTCTTGAAGCTCAGCTCGAGACGATGTTCAAGATCGCCTCGATGGGTGAAGCGAAACGTCTGGAACGGTAACCAATACTCTAATCGAAACGTTTAGATATCCCGTAGTCCGTCGGACGGCTCGATGCGCGCCGCGCGTAGTCCTCCGAGCAAGGCTGCGATCAGGGCCGCCACCAGTGTCAGGGCGAGCGCGGCCGCGAAATGCAAAGGCAAGAGGAAGCAGACCGATTGGCCGGCCTCCAAGTGAGAGTCCAGCAAGGCATTGATCACGGCCTCGAGCACGAGATAGACCAAGACCGCGCCCAGCCAACCCAGCACGGCGGTGAACAGGGACTGAAAGGCAGGGAACAGGATGATGCCCCCGCTCGCGAAACCGACCAGCCGCAGCACGCTGAGCTCTCGGCGTTTGCGGTCGGTATTGGCCCAGAGGCTGGCGCTAAGCGAGAGGGAAAAACCGATCATCCCCGCGATAGCGATGATCCAGAACACGATACTGAGATTACGATCCACCGAGAGCACCGTCTCGATCTCATCCGCATTGGTTTTGACCTTTTGGCCCTGATCCGACAGCAGTTGCGCTAAGCCGGCGACTTCATAGACCGAACGCGCATAGAGACGATAGGCGGGATAGCTGCGCTCGGCGCCCGCGGGCGGACCCCCGGCCCAGCCAAACTCGGGCACGGCGCGGCCATCGCGAAAAGACTCCGCGGCCAGGAGCAGCTCCAGGCTGGTAAAGGCGGCGGGACGCGCGAAGGCGGCGGGACCCGCGATCCCCGCGACCTGGAGTGTGAACTCGACTCTTTCGCGTTGTCCGCCGTATTGGCGCGCGAGACTGGCTTCTATGTCGGCCCCTGGCGCCACGTTTAACTTACGCGCGGCCGCGTCCGAAAGCACGATGTGGCGCAAACCCCGCGGTTTTTGAGGGCTCGATGCGAGCAGCGGATCGCCTTCCCCCGAAGGGATCAGTTCCGCCGGAACGATGAAGGGCCCCAAGCGGCTACGAAGTTCGACGGTAGCCGCCAGCGTGCGCGTCCGCGGCACGACAAAAGCGACCTCGGGTCGCGCACGCACGGACGCGAACCATTCGGATGTATAACGGCTGCTGCCGAGCGGGCGGATCTCGCGTTTTCCCGGGTCCTCGGACAGGCTCGTCATCATGTTCGTGATGATCCCGAACTTGACGCCGAACAACACCATCAACGGCGCGAGCACCGCGGCCAAGCCCAAGATAAAACAAGCGGACATGTGCCATTCGTGGCTATAGTCACTGTAGGCAAGGCTAATGATGTTCCGCCACGAAGACATCCGTCCGCCTCAGAGGTTGTCAATAAATCTACTGCGCATTCCGATCGCTGCGTCGCGTGCTCGCTCGCTCCTCGCCTATCGAGTTGATATGTCTCGTCGCTCGCTCCGCGGCTCCTGGCGCTCGGGGCTGCTCGCGACGATTAATTCACAACCTCTCAATCCTTAAAGGTCGATTCGATCCACCGTCCCCCGTCGCGCTCGCGGGAATCTTGGTGCAGGCTGCGAAAATCGTGCTTGTAGATCTGAGCCCAATCGTGGCTGGCGGCGATAAACGTCACCCCGATTTCCTTCACCAGCTCCATGACGGCGCCCATGATCTTGCGCGCGGTAATGGGATCGAGGGATGCCGTCGGCTCGTCCGCGATCACGATGGAAGGCCGGTGGGCGAGAGCGCGCGCGAACGCTGCCCGCTGGCGTTCCCCGGCCGAAAGCAGGCCGGGTAACTTGCCGAGGTGGCGCTGGATCCCGAGGACCTTCGCCAAGTGGTCCACGCTCCCATCCTCGGGCATGCCCAGCAGCCGGCGAGAGAGGTTGATGTTGTCGCGCACCGTGAGATACGGCAGCAAGCCTCCGGTTTGCAACACATACCCGAGGTGCTTTTTCCTGAGATCGCAGAGCCGGTTCTGGTCGCGCTTGGTCCACGCAGCCGCGACGTCGATGGGGTTCTCTCCCCGGGGGATGAAGGTAAATCGGGCCGCCTCGTCGGGCCGCAGGATCATCGCCAGCATATCGAGGAGCGTGCTCTTCCCACAACCGCTGTAGCCGACGAGCGCGATCGCTTCGCGGTCTTCGATTCGGATCGAGGGAACGAGCAATCTAAATCCGGTGCCGTTCGTCGCCCGTGTCTTGACAATCTCCTTGAGGTGATAAATCGCGCTCATCTAGGGCAGCATATCGAGCGGAACCGGGAACACGGATTCCCCGCTCACCGCTCCGCCGTCGAGCGACACCCAAAGATCGGTATGGTCGTGCAAGGCCTGGTAATAACTGATCTTGCTCTCCAGACGGCTCACAAAATCGACCTGCCGCTCCGCGGGCCATTCTTCCCAATCCGCGAGCGACAAGCCCGTGACTTCGCTGACATAAGGCAGGTCCTCGACATATTCATTCAAATAACCGAGCTCGGCCAGGGACAGGCCGGCGCCTTCGCCGACGGTCTTGGGATCACGGCTCAAGCGGGCCGCCATGCTCTTGAGCTCATTGATAAAATTGCGCGGCGACAAAACCCCCTCCTCGGCGAGGTCCAAGGCCTGCTGCAATCCGTTGCGCAGATCGCTCAACTGATCACGGCTCATGAGCACGCGCACCTCAATCGAGGAGCGCTTGGGGTCCTTAAAATCACGATCGACCAACCAGGCATCGAACACCGCCGGCGGGCGCTCCCCTCGCACCTTTCGCAAGTAGCGCATCTGCAAGGCGTATCCGAGCTTCGCGACCTTTCCCTTGAGCGCGACCAGATCCCCTTGACCCTCACTCTCGTGCTCGGGCGGGAGCGCCGCGTCACCCTTGGCCACCTTGCCGACCTGCTCCGCCAACTGGTCCGCGAGAGTCTGGAGTACCCCCCCGAAATCTTCCACCTTGCCCATGCCGACTCCGTAATAAAGATCGCCAATCCCAGGATATTCAGACAGGCGCTTGTACTGTCGCTCGGCCTTGCGATGATTCTTCGCTCCCCTCGGTGTGCGCAGGTGCAGCACCCAGATCGCGATGCCGCGATCTTGGGCCAGTTGCCGTATGTCGTCCACGCCGAGGCGCGTGCTCGAAAAGGCGTCAGTATTTTCGCGTGCGCCGGCATCGGTCACCAACACGATGTTCCGGGCATCGAAATCATCCCAAGGATTGGCTTCAATTGCGCTCTTGATACCGGCGAAAGCATCTTCGATGAAATCGGCATTGGAGGTGGTCGCGGCATCGAGTGTCTGTACTTGGCTGAAAAACCGTTGCGGTTCCCCACCCTCCTTTAAACTCACGAAGTTACGGACCAGGAATTGCCCTTCGGGCGCGGCGCGTACAACGTCCCGATAGCTCGTCAGCCCGAAACTCACTTGGTGGCTCAATCCAGCGGCATCGATCGTGTCATAGACCTTGCGCACCACCTCGCGGGTGCGCTCGATGTAGGGACGCATCGACTGGGTGGAATCGATGACGAACACGATCCCGCTGCGGTAGCTCGGCACCTTGTTCCCCGGCGCGTTCTGCAATGGCGCCGCCACGGGCGCTGCGCTTTGCAACGGCACGGAGGCCACTTGAAGCAGGCGCGCCCGTTCGGTTCCGAGGTAGGCGTCCTCATGGCGCTTGATTGGAACCAGGTAAAAATCGTCTTCGATATCGATATTCGCTTCCGGCTGAATCGCGATCACGGGCGAATCCGGAGACAAGGTGCCGAGCACGGCCTCTTGGTAGAGCCGGGCATAGGTCTTGAGATCCTGTTTTTCAACCAGGCGCTTTAGCGACTTCCGGTCGCGGAACAGCAGCACGCGATCGATATCCTCGGAAGCTTTGAAGGTCACGGTCAGCGCTTGATGCCAAGGGATTAAACTATCCTCCTGGATCCAACCGCGCACGCTGCCATGACTGTCGCTACCGACCCTCACCCACTTGCTATCGTTCAGTTCTTTGCGCCCATAGGCATAGAATACCGTGAACGGGATCACCGGTTGCGCGGCGGCGTTCAAGCTAGGTTTCGCGTAGAGACGGCTGCCTGGATTCGCCAGTGCGCGCTGGTACAAGGTCCGCTTACCGGGCATTAGCAGCGGCCGCTCCGCGCTGTCCTGGGCCAAGACCGGAAAATGGAAAACGCAGGCGATTGCCCCGACGGTCAACGTTCGCAACATGATCTCAATTCCCCAATTTTTGCAAATCTGGGTGGCGTGACCGCGGAAGCGAGGCCGTAAGCGCTGACCAGTCGACCGATTCGGGTCGGTTTTGAGATCGCGCCGCCCTACCGCAGGCCCAGGAGTAAACGCGATGCCTCCGGATCGCCGGTACTGGCGCGCTTTACCACCCACTGTTTTAGTTGTTTCAGGCGCTCTCCGGCCTGCGCATATCCGTTATTGGCTGCGTTCCGATACCACTTCGAGGCTTGCACGGGGTCGGGCCTGCCGAGCAGGCTCGTGTCCTTGGTAAAGTAATTGGGATCGAACATCTCCGCCAATACGAACGCCGATGCCGCGTGACCGGTCCGCGCCGTGAAGAAATACAAGAGATGGGCATCGGCCAGCCGTTGGTCCGCGAGAAATTGACCGGCCTGCGTGTAAAGCTCTTCAAGATCGTGGCTCCGGGCACCTGCTCGTATGTCCGCGATGATAGCGCGCGCGCTATCACCGGCCCGGCCGATCCTCTCTTCCGCCGGTTTTTCGTGCCCGCCGGTGGCTTGGGCGAGTGGAGGTGCTTCCTCAGGCGGGACGGATACCGGCATCTTGCGCGTCCCCGAAAACAAGAACACGCTGATCCCGATGAGCACCGCCAACGCGCCCCACGTGACCGGGCTGCGCAGCGCCGAGGACTGACGGCGTAGCGGCTGGCTCGCCTTGAACACCGCTTGCGGCGGCCGGCCGTGGAAATGCGCCGTGGCGCGCCGCTTGGCGCCTGGCGGATCATTCCGATCGTTCATCGCCCTCTCGTAAGCATGGTCAAACCGGCTTGGCCCGGCGGTTCCACCCGGGCTTGGCGCCAGCATAGCAACGATACAGGCCCAAGCCTGCGAAGAACACTCATCTTGATGATTGATAAAAGCTTAATCTAAACGATGGCGATCCATCGCCGGTGTGATCCGGCGCGTTGCAAGATACGGCATTTTTGTACTGACGGCAAACCACACACAGCCCGCGCCGCCTCGACAAAAATGAATGCAAGGGCGTGTGATGCCCATCACGCCGCGCAAGCCAGAACCTCCCGCGCGTGGATGAAGACTTGCGTCATCATCAAGCGCCTTCCGGAACTGTTGAAACAGATTGAAACCTTAGAAAAAGCTCAACGCGGCTAAGGGATCACCTGCTCGCATTCCGAGGGCAATCGCACCCGTTCGCGCGCCAGGGTCTTTTGCTTTTCAGCGTCCCTTCGCGCCTCCTCCGTGAACCACCATGCCAAAGTCGTGTCGCAGCCCTCACCCGCGGGCACGGGCGCTTGCGGAACGCAACTTGGACTGTCCGCGGGACATTTCAAACGCAGATGAAAATGATCATGATGGCCCCACCAGGGCCGGATCTTTTGCAACCAGAGAAAGTCTTCAGGGCTGCGGATTCGCATGCTCAATTGGCAGAGATGACGTTTAATCGCCGCATGCACGAAGATGCGATCAACGCTGTCGATTTCCGCGGCGAGCTTGAGCACTTGCCAGGGGAAATCGGATCGCACGGGGACAAAGGAAGGCGCCGCCAGAGTCTCCCGATCGCGAGTGGTCAAGACACGGTCCCGCGCGAAGGCGGGCATCCAAAACCATATGTCCGCGTCGATCCCGGTTTGATGGCTGCGATGACCGGAGGGCATCGGGCCTCCCCGCGCCTGGCTCAGATCACCGATAAGTAGAACCCCATCCGCCGCCTTATGCACGCGGCGGCTCAAGGTCTCAATCGCCCGCACCAGCGCGGGATGGCCGAATCCTCGCCGCCGGCTCGGGCGCATGCGCTGGTAGCCCGCGCCGGCCAGCGGTAGTTCTTCGGCGCCTGCGAGGCAGCCCGCCTGAACGCCCCCGATTGCACGGGCTGGCGGCGCCGTGGGATGGGTCATGATTGCCCAGCGGGTGTCAAGATCCCGCGCCGGTAGGTCTTCACTCATCGCCGCATACGCGCCAAATACCAAACTCAATATCCTGCGCACCAGAAATCCGGCCATCGGTTAAACCATCATTTTTTCGCTTAGATACACGCCGGTGCACATAGCGCCTATAATTAAGCACATTAGGCAAAATGCGAGTGTGCCGCTATAGGACCGATCGAAAGCGTTACTTGATTCACAACCACTCGGCAATAGAGCCAAAGAGGAAGGAAATATGAGAGGGTCGGTACGAAAAAACATCGTCTGCTTACTGAGCTACGGGCTAATAATTAGCTCGCTGTCAATGCCCCGCCTGGTAATGGCGGATTACCATGGAACCACCTCGTCCACAGAGATCCAGGATCCGAACCGATCCGGAGCTAACGCTCATTCCCCAACCGCGGTCGAGATGTTCGCCGATGCGGCGATTGTCAGACCATTGATGTTAGGGGCCACGGCGTTGGGTACCGGCATCTTTTTGGTCACGCTACCATTGAGCATCATCGGCGGCAACACCGATCAGGCCGCGCAACGCTTAGTCGTCGAACCCGGAAATCATCTCCTCAAGCCGTGCTTCGGCTGTCTGCCGAGCGTCGATTGACGCCCTAACGCCGCGTTCATAGCGATTTCGGCGCGCCGAAATCGCTATGATGCGGCGCTCATGGCGGCCAGGCACAGCGTCATCAAGGCCCCCGGCATCAAGCCGAGGACCAGCGCACGGCAAGCCCGTTGAAGCTCAGCACCAGGCGCGTATCCTGGCCGCAAAGGCCTCTTTAATCACGAACCATTTAGCCCAGAAGCCCACGAAAGGCGGCATCCCCCCCTCCGCTCGCTGCATCATAGGGTCAAACGCATTGGAAGCGAATAAAAAAACTGCCGCTTCATGTCGGATATACGGTAGCGCAAAAACACGGAGTACGGATCCCACACATGCGGCGGCAGCCGGACGGTAGCTTAAAAGGTACGCCGCCGTGGCTGCGGGTCAAGGTCCGAAAGTATCTCCTGGATCTGCCCTAGCGCAGCCTCCAAGTCCTCGGCGATCTCCTGGGCGATCACGTCCGGCGGCGGAAGATTCTCGGACTCCGAGAGGCTCTCGTCCTTAAGCCAGAAGATGTCCAGGCTCGCCTTGTCGCGCTTGATCACCTCGTCGTCGCTGTAGGCCCGCCAGCGGCCGGCGGGGTTGTCTTCGCACCAGGTAGGCTTGCGGTCGAAGTCACTCAAAGTGGCAGCGCCGTCCCGGCGCTGTTCAGATTTCAGCGGCGGGACGCCGCTGCCACCGTAACACTGAACAAACTAATTCAGATCCGCGCGCTTCAGCGGGTTTTCCTTGACCGTGAAGTGCATGTTGGTGCGCAGGTCGTAGATCCAGAGCTTCTCGGTCCACGGCTTTTCGCGCGCGGGCTTCTTGTCGAAGAACAGCACGTTCGCCTTCACGCCCTGGGCGTAGAAGATGCACGTGGGCAGGCGCAGCAGTGTGTGCACATCCGCCTGCTTGAGCAGCTCGCGGCGGATGGTCTCGCCCGCCCCGCCTTCGAACAGCACGTTGTCCGGGACCACTACGGCTGCGCGGCCGTGCTGTTTGAGCGTGCTGAAGATGTGCTGCACGAAGTTGAGCTGCTTGTTGCTCGTCGTCGCCCAGAAGTCGTCGCGGTGAATCGTCAGCGTCTCGCGCGAGGACTCGCCGGCCTCGTTAACGATGGTCACGCTGCTCTTTTTGCCGAAGGGCGGATTGGACAGCACCACGTCGAACTCGTTGCCCTTGGCCGCCAGCGCGTCCTTCACCTCTACCGGCACGGGCACCGAGGCATCGCCGCCGATGCCGTGCAGCACCATGTTCATGCAGCAGAGCCGCGCCACGCTGTCCACCAGCTCCACGCCGCGCAGCGCTTCGGTGTGCAGATGCTTGATCTGCGCGCCACTGGGTTTGTGGTGGCGCCGGGTATGCGCGTAACCCGCAAGCAAGAAACGGCCGGTGCCGCAGCCGGGTCGCAGATCACCTCGCCGAGTTTGGGCCGCACCACGTCCACAATCGCCTGTATCAGCGGGCGCGGCGTGAAGTACTGGCCCGCGCCGCCCTTCACGTCCGCGGCGTTCTTCTCCAGCAGGCCCTGGTAGGCATCGCCCTTCACATCCGTATCGAGGACCACTCCTCCTAATCATTGAGGTCCGCGATCAGGCGGCGTAGCTTGGCCGGGTCCTGAATCTTGTTCTGCGCCTTGCGGAAGATGACGCCGATCAACCCCGCTTGCTTGCCTAGCGCCTCCAGCGTGTGGCGGTGGTGAATCTCCAGCTCATCGCCATCACGCTTGAGCAGCGCCGGCCAGGAATACTCGGCCGGGATCGTGGCAGCGGCGTCCCGCCGCTGAAATGGCGGCTTCGTCTGCTCATCCGCCATCTTGAGGAACAGCAGGAAGGTCAACTGCTCGACGTAGTCGCCATAAGACAGACCATCATCACGGAGGATGTTGCAGTAGTTCCAGAGCTTCTGGACAATGGTCGTCGAGTTCATTGTAACGGTGTCGTTATGCGCAAAAAGAAAACCCTGGCTGAAACAAATCCGTATCTGCGCGATCCAGAAATGCGCAAGCGACTGCAATTCAATTCCGCCAAGACCTCGTCAGCGGTCGAAGGCATACGGGCCCCATTCAAGCAACTGGACAAAGAACTGGGCATAAACGAAAAAGCGATCAAACCTACGCTACATAAGAAAGCACAAGCGATTCGGCGTAAACCGCGGAGTGTTGGAAACCCGTAACCGGACTAAGGCTTGGTTACAGCTTCCAACCCTCGCGGCGCATAAGACCCAACAGGCTGATGCAGGGAATGCCCAACTCACGACAAACGTCGGGGATGAAGTGGCTTCGTGGAGGTTTCGTCTTTTCGGAGGCGGAGGTTCCTGCGTGACGACGATGCCACCCTTTTGCTTCGCCAGCGCGATGACGTATGCATCTGCTTCTTCGTGCTCTGCCTTCGGATCACGCAATCCCACAAACTGATTCTGGATCGCCTGTGCGTCTGCCAAGACGTCCGCCGTAGGGACAAAGATTCCTGAATTGGCGATTGCCCATCTGTTCAGATCATCGGTTCCAACGGCTTTGATCTCTTCGCGGACTAATGCTGGGGCGAGAACCCGTCCTTTGGCTACCAGGTCGCTTACACGCTCATTCAAAGTGCGGAAAACATCTGTTGGGTAATAGCGGGCTTGCCAATCCATAAACGAACTTGTATCAACTGAGTAGATAGGCTGGGCGGCTCCCTCACTCATCAGATGGCAAGCCAACCGGGCCGCTCCAGAGTATGGTTCTCAACTTGTCGAAGTGCTGAAACTTCAGTCCAAGATACCGGGCTGCATCAACGGAAGTAATCCGGTTAGCCGACATGGCTTCAAACACAAGTTGCGTAAACGGCCGGCCGTTTCGACCCACTGCCTTAACCGCTGGAGTCACGGGTCCGCTCTTACGCGCCGGGAGCGAGGCGATATATGCAGTCCATGCCTCGCGCCAGGAATGATATTGATCCCATGTCATAAAGCCCGACTCTCGTAGCCGCGTCCCCAGTGCGAGCGGCGTCACTCGAAACCTGCGAGCCAGTCGCCGGAGATCGTCCAAAGCCCATTGGGAATTCTGTAAAGAGACAGCTTCGATCTCGGCTCGGAGCGCCGCTTCCGGGATTAACGCATGGCTGGCTGCAATTTCTGCGAACCGCTCAACCGACGCCCAGTCCTCCCCGCTCCGATCTTCCTTGATCGCGGGCCGTTCCTCATTGGCACCCGCGAGCATGAGATGAACTACCTCATGCAGGAGCGTAAATATACGGGCACCCGGAGCGATTTCCTTGCTATTGATCGCAACCACCGGCATCGGCATACGCAGTAGCGACAGCCCGCGTACTTCAAAGAGCGGCACCCGGCTGAACTGAAAGACAAGAACGCCTAGATTCTCGACCGCTGCGCGCCATGAATTCCAAGCCTTCCATTCGTCCGGCCATGCCAATTGTTGATTCATCGTTACGGACAAAGCCGCGCGCAGGCGAGCACCTACAAGCCATCAGCCAGACTTCCCGGCAGGCGCAGTCCGCGAGCCGGGGACCTACAACGGCTCCGCCAAGGGTGAATACCGACCGCAGACCGAGCCGGTGGGCTCTTTCCCGCCTAACGCCTTCCGGCCCGGCAGGCGTATTCCCACTCCGTCTCGCTGGGCAGCCGGTAGTTGCGCCCGGACTGCTCGCCAAGCCAGGCACAGTAGGCGCGCGCGTCCTCCCAGGAGACGTTGATGACCGGCCTCCGGGCCCGGCCCCAGCGTAGGTCCTCGGGTTTCCCGAGCTTCGTGTCGTCGCAGAAGCGCTCGTAGTCCTCGAAGGTCACCACGTACGCGCCCATCGCGAACGGCACAGCGATGCGCACCTCGTGCTGCGGGCCTTCGTGGTCGACTCGTTCCGGTTCGTCCGCCGGGCGACCCCATCCGGAACCGGCCGGCGGAGATGACGACCATTAGGGGACCTTCTGCGCCGGTCTTCAGCCGGTCGCGGAAGGTTTGCCCCGGCGCGAGGACGCGCACCGGGGCAGGCTGTGCCGGCTTGGAGCTTACAACGGCCTCGGCATGAAGGCCGTCGCCGGATCCCGGCGTGGGTCCACGGCTAGTCAGGTGCTCCTTCAACGCGTACTCAGCTTCTTCCAGCACGAAATCGCTGTCGCCTGACCGGGCCGACCACAGTACCACCACGGCCCTGGCCGCATGCAGCTCCTTCTCGATCTCCTTGTGCCAGCGCTTGCCGACATGCGTCTGAACGTCCATAAACACCGACCAGCCCTCGTCCCGCAGGCGCTGCCCGAGTCGCGTCGCGATCGCCCGGTCGGCCTTCGAATAGCAGACGAAGATGTCGCTCAGGCTAGATGGCTCCTCCGGTCATCGCCCCAGAACGTTTGCGTTACCGTCGTTTGACTTGCCGCCATGCCTCTGCACGTGGGCAACTTGCCGACCCCGTGCTTGGGGTATTATGAGGGACCTGGCGCCTGCCCGGAAGCACCTGCGCTCGCGGAGCCGTGTGCAACCGACGTTTTAGCTCAGGGGAGCTGTGGTCTTCCGTGTTATGAGTTCGACGGGTAAGTCAATTTGGATTTCGCCACCGCGGGAACGGTGACCGGTTTATAACGGGCTTGCCGAATCTTCACGGCGTGACCCATATTACAAACGGCTCTGCATCAAGAATACAATATCAGCCTGATCCGTTCCCGGTGAAATCGCGGGGCAGCCACATGGCAGAATCGCAACAACCGGACCGAGCCAAATCTCAGTGATCCGTATCCTCGGTATCGATCCCGGCTCCCGGATCACGGGCTATGGCGTCATTGATGTGGATGGCGCGCGCACTTTCTATGTCGCCAGCGGTGGCATCAAGACGGCGGGCGATGCGCTGGCCCCGCGGCTCAGCCGCATCTTCGATGGTGTGACGGCGGCGATAGAAGAATATAATCCGCAAGAGATGGCGGTGGAGCTCGTATTTATGAACCGCAACGCGGACTCCGCCCTGAAGCTAGGCCAAGCCCGCGGGGCGGCGCTGGTGGCCGGGGCGAAGCGTGGTTTACCGGTGTTTGAGTTTACCCCAGCGCAAATTAAACAGGCCATCGTCGGCCGGGGCAATGCCGAAAAAGCTCAAATCCAACACATGATCAAGGTCCTGCTAAACCTCGAGGCGCCGCCCGAGACCGATGCCGCGGACGCGCTCGCGGTCGCGCTCTGTCACGGCCACACGCGCCAAGGGCTGCTACGCATGCCCGGCGTGCGGCGCAACCGGCGGCGGCGGTTTCTATGATCGGACGCATCCGCGGACTGCTGATCGAAAAGCGGCCTCCGCATTTGCTGCTCGAGGTCCACGGCATCGGCTACGAGCTGGAGGCGCCGCTGAGCACCTTTGACCGCCTGCCTTCAGTCAACGCCGAGGTTCTGTTATATACGCATCTCGCCATTAGGGACGACGCGCACCTCCTGTTCGGCTTTTTAACCGAGTCGGAACGGCGGCTGTTCCGCGCCTTGCTCAAGGTCAGCGGGATCGGCGCCCGCACCGCGCTCGCCATTCTCTCCGGGTCTGATGTCGAGGAGTTTACCAAGTGTATCCATGCGGGAGACATCGCGCGGCTGACACACCTGCCCGGGATCGGCAAGAAGACCGCCGAGCGGCTAGTGATCGAGATGCGCGACCGCATCAATGATTGGACACCGCGCGCGGCGGCCGCGGGAGGGGCCTTCGCGGGATCCCATGACGCCTTGGCGGACGCGATCGAGGGTCTGGTGGCGCTCGGCTATAAAGCTCACGAGGCCGGGCGCTACGTGCAAACCATCGATACCGCCGGGATGACGAGCGAAGCCATCATCCGCGCGGTGCTGCGCTCACAAGCATGACCGATCCGAATCCATTGATCCTTCCCGAAACCATGGCCGGCGACGCGGACGAAGCATTGCGTCCCCGCCGGCTCAAGGATTACGTCGGCCAGACACCGGTGCGCGAACGCCTGGAAATCTTCATCACCGCCACGCGCAGGCGGCGCGAGCCGCTCGATCATGTACTGCTTTTCGGCCCGCCGGGACTCGGTAAGACGACCCTGGCCCATATCATCGCCAACGAGCTGGGGGTCGCTTTGCGTCAGACCTCCGGTCCGGTGCTGGAGCGCCCCGGCGATCTGGCCGCGATCCTGACCAATCTCGAGCCGCGAAACGTG
The DNA here is from genome assembly GCA_002007425.1 of Chromatiales bacterium USCg_Taylor. Taxonomy (GTDB): domain Bacteria; phylum Pseudomonadota; class Gammaproteobacteria; order JACCXJ01; family JACCXJ01; genus USCg-Taylor. The sequence continues at coordinate 14,834 of MUGK01000026.1, forward strand.
CTCTTCATCGACGAGATCCACCGCTTGAGCCCGGTGGTGGAGGAGATCCTGTACCCGGCGCTCGAGGAGTTTCAGATCGATATCATGATCGGTGAAGGTCCGGCGGCCCGCGCCATCAAACTGGATCTGCCGCCGTTTACCCTGGTCGGCGCTACCACCCGCGCCGGGCTGCTCACCTCGCCGTTGCGAGACCGCTTCGGGATTGTCGAACGGCTGGAATTCTACGACGCGGAGGATCTGACCCGCATCGTACGGCGCTCGGCGCGCATCCTCGGCGTCGCCGTCGATGCCGAGGGCGCCGGGGAGATCGCGCGGCGGGCGCGGGGCACCCCGCGCATCGCCAACCGTCTGCTGCGCCGAGCTCGGGATTACGCCGAGGTCCGCGGCGATGGAGAGGTCAACGTGGACATGGCCAAGCGGGCCTTGGAATTACTCAGCGTCGACACCCACGGCTTTGATATCATGGACCGCAAGCTGCTCTTGACGATTATCGAGAAATTCGATGGCGGGCCCGTAGGCGTCGACAGCCTGGCCGCCGCGATCGGGGAAGAGCGAGGGACGATCGAGGATGTGCTGGAACCGTTCTTGATTCAGCAGGGTTTCATGATGCGTACCCCAAGGGGACGCACGGCCACGCGCGCCGCGTGGTTGCACTTCGGAGCCGCACCGCCCGAGCACCTCGCGAGCCAGCCCGATCTGTTCGGCGAGCGCTAAGCGCCCCATACCCATACCCATATCCCCTTCGATTTTAGCCACGCTTACAAATGGCGACTGATCTTTCGATTACCAATTTGATCCTGGGCGCCAGCCTGTTGGTCAAGTTCGTGATGGTGGTTTTGATCGCCACTTCGCTTTGGTCCTGGACGGTGATCTTCAATAAACGCGCCGTGGTCAGGAAAGCACAGCGCGATGCGGCTAAATTTGAGGATCGCTTTTGGTCGGCCGATGACCTCACCGAGCTCTATAACCGGATCGCGCAGCGCAGCCACGAGCCCTCGGGGCTCGAACGGATCTTTGAAGCCGGTATCAAGGAATTCGCGCGCTTGCGCCAACAAGATGGCATTGAGCCAGGCGCCGTCTTGGAGGGCGCGCAACGCTCAATGCGCGTGGCCCTGAACCGTGAGATCGAAGACCTCGAGCAGAGCTTGCCGCTGCTCGCCACGGTGGGCTCGGTGAGCCCGTACGTGGGCCTCTTCGGCACTGTCTGGGGCATCATGAACTCCTTTCAAGCCCTGGCCAATGTGCATCAAGCGACGCTCGCCATGGTGGCCCCCGGGATCTCCGAGGCCTTGATCGCCACGGCCATGGGCTTGTTCGCGGCCATTCCCGCGGTCATCGCCTACAATCATTACGCCGACGATATCGACCGCCTGTTCAGCCGTTACGACATATTCCTGGAAGAGTTTTCCTCCATTTTGCATCGCCAGGCGCACGCCTGAACGAAGCATGGCCTGGGGAGTCTCAAGGGCATGGCGGTGAGACACAAGCGTAAGCGCCTGATGTCGGATATCAACGTGGTCCCGTACATCGATGTGATGCTGGTGCTGCTCATCATCTTCATGATCACCGCACCGCTCATCACGCAAGGGGTCAAGGTGGATCTGCCGCAAGTCGCCTCCGAACCAGTGCCCCCGAGCGATACCGAACCGCTGATTATCACAGTGGACAGGAAAGGTAATTACTATATCGATTTTGGGGACGACCGGCACGATCCCGTGAGCAAAGAAACGCTGCTAAACCGCGTCCAGGCCGTGCTGCGTTACAAACCCAATGTGCCGGTCCTCGTCAATGGCGATCAGGCGGTCGCGTACGCGCGCGTGGTAGAGCTGATGGCGGCGCTCCAGGGCGCTGGTGTGCAAGGGGTTGGGCTTATGACGAAGCCGCCGGAACGCTGACGGTACGATGGTTCGAAGACGGCTCCGCTCGTTGCGTTCGTTTATCTATGCTGTTGCGATCCATGGGATTGCAATTGCGTTGTTAATGCTGAGCCTGAACCTCGGCGATCCTTCGCCCGCATCCAAGCCTAGCTCTCGGATCGTTCAGGCGGTCGCCATCGATCAAAACAAGGTCGAAGCTGAGGTGCAACGGCTGAAGGAGGCTGAACGGCGCAAGCGTAAAGACGAACAGGCACGCCGCGAGGCGCTCGACCGCGATGTGGCCGCCGCGAAACAAAAGCGTCAAGCCGAAGAGAAACGCTTACAGGAGCTCAAGCAGGAACAAGCGGCCTTACGCAAGCAAGAACGGCAACTTAAACAGGCTGAGGATAAGCGCAAACGCGAGGAGAAACAACGGCTGGTCGAGGAGCAGAAGCGCATCGCGCAAGAAAAAGCACTCGCGAAAAAACGTGAAGAACGCCAGCAGGCCGAAGCGGAGAAGAAACGTCTCGCCGAGGAGCAACGCAAGAAGGCCGTGGCCGAGAAAAAGCGTAAAGAGGAAGAGCGGCGCCAACGGGAATTAGCCGCGGCCTTGGCCGCGGAGGAGAAAGCTCGCGCCGAGGCCAAGGAGCGCGAGCGCGATCAAAGTGAAATCAACAAGTATATTAAACTCATCCGGACTCAGATCGGCAACACCTTCAATTATCCCGAGCGGGGACTGTCGTGCGAACTGTTGGTCAAGATGGTGCCCGGGGGCGACGTCGTGGACGCCAAGGTGATACGATCGAGCGGCAACGCGGTGTTTGACCGGCAAGCGGAGATCGCGGTACGCAAGGCGTCACCGCTATCGGTACCCGACGATCCGCGCCTGTTTCAGCAACTGCGCGAGATCCAATTCGTCTTCGAACCGAAGGTATAGGCTTGAAGTGCTTGTTTAGAACGGCCATGTGTCTTGCGTTTTTGGCGTGGCATCCCACCGCGCAGGCGGTATTAAAGATAAAGATCACTCAGGGCGTCGCGGGCGCGCTCCCGATCGCAATCGCCCCGTTCGATCCGCCCGGATCACAACCGACCGTGGATATCGCCGCGATCGTTGCCGCGGATTTAGAAAGCAGTGGCGGCTTTGTCCCGATGCCGCGCGCCGATATGCCATCGCAGCCTCACGGGTTCTCCGAAATCAATTTTGTCGATTGGCGCCGGGTCGGGATGGACAATTTGGTGGTTGGGACCCTCCGGCCCGGTATCGAGACGGACTACCAGGTCGAGTTTTGGCTGGTCGATGTGTATAAAGGCACCCAACTTCTGGCGTATAAGGTCCCCGCGAAAGCGGCCCAGTTGCGGTTGGTGGCCCATCAGATCAGCGACGCGATCTACGAGAAGCTGACCGGCGTCAAGGGAGCTTTCGCCACCCGCATCGCTTATGTCACGGTCCAGCAGCGCAGCGGACGGAGCAAGATCTACGGGCTGCAAGTAGCCGATATCGATGGGGAGAATGTACAGACCCTATTGACCTCACCGCAGCCGCTGATGTCGCCGGCGTGGTCACCGGACGGGCGGCGTCTTGCCTACGTTTCGTTCGAAGGCCGTAGCTCCACCATCTACGTTCAAGATCTCGGGAGCGGTCACCGCGACAAGGTAGCCGCGGAAACGGGGATCAACAGCGCCCCGGCGTGGTCGCCGGACGGAAGACGGTTGGCGTTGACGCTGTCGCGCGATGGGGATCCCGAGATTTATGTGCTAACCCTTGCGAGTCGCCAACTGCGGCGCATCACGAACGACCCGGCCATTGATACCGAACCGTCCTGGTCACCGGATGGAACCCGTTTGGCGTTTACTTCCGACCGGGGCGGGGGGCCAGTGGACACCCGCGGCGTTTGACACACAAAGGGAACTATAACGCTCGCCCCCGTTATTCGTCGGACGGGAAATTATTGGCGATCGTTCACGGCGACGGCGGCAGTTACCGGATCGGCACCTACGACATGGAAACCGAGCGCCTAGCGATATTGACCAACACCCGCTTGGACGAGTCTCCGAGTTTCGCCCCCAACGACAGCATGATCATCTATACGACGGTCGGGCCGCAGGGGACCGAGCTGGCGGCCACCTCGATCGATGGCCGAGTGAAGCAACGCCTGGCATTGTTGCGCGGGGAGGTCCGCGAACCGGCCTGGGGCCCGTTCAGATATTAGAACCACGCAAAGCACAGAGGAGATAAAACGATGCAGACCATGAACATGCGAATGCTTTTTCTGGCGCTGTCCGCTCTCGCAGTGGCTGGATGTCAAACCGTGGATGAGCTAAGTAAAGAAGGCGGTGCGGCTACGGTGGAAGACCAGGGGATTTCTCCGGCCGAGATGGAGGCTATGGATGCGCAAGCCGGTGGCGCAAATAAGGGTGAAGGTTACCCAAATGCTGATGGGAGCGACGGCGGACGCGGTGGAGATGGGGCGCGTGTGATCTATTTTGAATACGACAGCGATGAGATCCGGCCGGAATTTCGACCGGCGATCGAGGCCCACGCCGCGTACATCACGAGCCACCCCGACACCGTTATCACCCTCGAAGGGCACGCCGATGAACGCGGCTCGCGGGAGTATAATCTAGCCCTCGGGGAACGCCGTGCGCTCGCGGTGCGCAAACAAATCACCTTGCTTGGCGGTTCCGCCTCGCAGGTCCGCACCGTAAGCTACGGCGAGGAACATCCGGATTCCCCCGGACATGACGAAAGCGCCTTTTCCCTCAATCGACGCGTAGAGATTAGCTACTAGAAGCCATGTCCGGCACGGCAGTCCGCTCATGGCCCGGCGCGTTGTTTTTAACGGCCTGTGCTCCTCTTTGCGTCATGGCGCAATACGAAGCTCCCATCGTCGAAGGCAATCCACCGAGTGTTGAGGCCCGGCTCGGACGGTTGGAACGGCTGCTCACTAACCGCGGTATGCTGGATCTTCTGGACCAGGTCGAACGCTTGCACCAAGAGGTGAAACGGCTGCGCGGGGAGATGGAAGTTCAGGCGCATCGGCTCGAAAAATCCAAAGAGCGCGATGAACGACTGTATTCCGACCTCGACCGCCGGCTGCAAGCGCTTGAAACCGGTGCGGGCGGCGCGAGTGATCCCGGCAGCGCTCCAAATGAATCCACAAGCCCTGAGGTAATGAGTCCCCCGCGGGCGGTCGCGCCAGCGGCTTCCCATCCTACGGACGATTCGAACGGTGCGGTCGAGACTACAGGCGACACGCCGGCCCATGCCATCGGCGAGGCCCGGTCTTCCGAACCCGCACCCTGGCAAGCGACTTCCGGGGTGGCGCCGGACACGGGCACAACGGTCGCCGCTGCGCCTGCGAGCCACGAGGAAGACGACTACCGACGCGCCTTCGACCTGCTTAAGGTAGGGAACTACAACGACTCCATCTCTGCTTTCAATAATTTTATCGCGCAGTATCCCAAGAGCGCGCACGCCGACAATGCGCAGTACTGGCTCGCGGAGGCCTACTACGTGACTCACCAGTATCAGCCGGCGATCTCTGAATATACGAAGCTCATTGAGCGCTACCCGGAGAGTCAGAAATTGACCCATGCTTTTCTCAAGATCGGTTACAGCCACCACGAATTAGGCCAGCTCGACCAGGCCAGCACCAGCCTGGAGAGTCTCCGGGTTCGTTATCCGGGCACTACCGCCGCACGGCTCGCCGACGAGCGCCTACAACGCATTCGCCTTGAGCAACCATGATCCGCGCACGCACGCTTCTACTCCTCAACGCTCATGCCCGCCACCGTTCACAAATCGTCCCCCGAGGCGAGTCTACGCGTCACCGAAATCTTTTTGTCGCTACAAGGCGAGTCGAGCCGCGTGGGTCTGCCGACAGTCTTCGTGCGTCTCACGGGCTGTCCCTTACGCTGCCACTATTGTGATACGGCTTACGCGTTTCACGGCGGTACGCGCTTGCCGTTCAATACCATATTAGAACGGATCACCGAGTATCATGCTCGTTATGTCACCGTGACCGGTGGCGAACCGCTCGCTCAGCCAGGATGTCCGGCCCTACTGCAACAATTGTGTGATCTCGGCTACCGCGTCTCGCTCGAGACGAGCGGCGCCCTCGACATTCGGTCCGTCGATAAGCGAGTCATGAAGGTCATGGACTTGAAGACGCCGGGATCGGGAGAGGCCGGAAAAAACGACTATCTAAATATTCAGTATCTTGCGGCGAACGATGAGGTGAAGTTCGTGATTCGCGACCGCAACGACTACGACTGGGCCAAGGAGATCATGCAGCGCTTTAGCTTTCCGTGCGAGATCCTGTTTTCGCCGAGCAGCGGGGAGATCAACCCCGCTCAGATGGCTGAGTGGATCCTGGAAGACCGGCTTCCGGTACGCTTTCAGATTCAACTTCATAAGGTTATCTGGGGTGAGATCCCCGGACGCTAGTCCACGGCGTGCGGTCGTATTGATCTCGGGGGGGCTCGATTCCAGCACGGCCTTAGCCATTGCCCGCGAACAAGGGTATGCGTGCTACGGATTATGCGTTGACTACGGCCAACGCCACCGTGCAGAGCTTGCGGCGGCGCATCGAATCGCTATCGCGCTAGGTGTCCGCGACTACAAGCTGATGCATTTGGACCTCTCGACGATCGGGGGATCCGCATTGACCGACCCAACCGTCGCCGTGCCGGAGACACCGACCGAAGGCATCCCAGTCACCTACGTGCCTGCCCGCAATACTCTGTTACTCGGCTTGGCCTTGGCGTGGGCGGAGGTGCTCGAGGCTTGGAATATTTTTATCGGGGTTAATGCGATCGATTATTCCGGGTATCCCGACTGCCGCCCGGAATTCATCCAGGCCTTCGAAACCATGGCGCAACGCGCCACCAAGGCAAGCGTGGAGGGAAAGCGCTTTAAAATACATACCCCGCTTATCGAGTTAAGCAAGGCCCAGATCATCGAGCATGGCCTACGCCTGGGCGTCGATTACAGCATCACGGTCTCTTGTTATCAGGCCGACGACGAGGGACGCGCATGCGGGGTATGTGACGCCTGTCGCCTTCGTCGCGCCGGTTTCGGATCCGCCAGCGCGGCGGATCCGACGCCTTATCGCTGAATCATCGCACGGCTGTCTCCCTGGCTCGGCAGTGACCTGTAGGAGTACAAAAAAGCGCTAGTCAATGCCACGGCCGTAAAAAGATCGTAAAATAAGACATATCTATATGCATATACGCCATTTCACGGCAAAGCGGTTGGCCTGTTATATTAATAAAAATGCGAAGAGAGTAGCGCGCGATTGAAGCAAGCATGAGGGATCGTCTGAATGATCAACAAAAACATTGAGAACTTAGCCGTTCAATACGATCATAAATCGCCCCAAGAGATTCTGGCGTATGCGCTAACGGCATATGAGCACATCGCGATCTCCTTCAGCGGCGCGGAAGACGTGGTGCTCGTCGATATGGCAACGAAAATAAGAAATGACGTCCGTATTTTTTCTCTGGACACCGGGCGCCTGCACGCAGAAACCTATCGGTTCTTGGAGCGCGTACGGGATCGATACCAGGTCCAGATCGAGGTGTTGTTCCCTGATCCGCTTGCGGTAGAGCGTTTGGTGCGGGAAAAGGGATTATTCAGTTTTTATAAAGACGGCCATAAGGAATGTTGTGCTATCCGAAAGGTAGGACCTTTGCGCCGGAAACTTCAATCGCTAGATGCCTGGATCACGGGCCAGCGTAAAGATCAAAGCCCGGGGACTCGGATCGAGCTTGCCGTCATCGAGAAAGACGCCGCGTTTTCAACCAAAGAACGCTCGCTAATCAAGTTTAACCCGCTCTCCAATTGGAGCTCGGCGGAAGTATGGCGTTACATCCAGACACACGATGTACCCTATAACGAATTGCATGAACGGGGATTTATCAGTATCGGGTGTGAACCGTGCACAAGGCCGGTGCTACCGAATCACCATGAGCGAGAAGGACGGTGGTGGTGGGAAGAAGCCACCCAAAAGGAATGCGGGCTGCATACTGGAAATCTGGCTGCCGTGGCTCGCGGTTAAACCGTGCATATAACGTTCGTAAAAAAAATCATGGCCGATGGTCTCCCGTGCCGCAAGTGCATAGAGGTGCACGAGCGTCTTAAGGGAGCGAATTTGCTCGAACGCATCGACAACATAGTAACAGCCGACGAGCGGGATGCTGCGAGCGAAGGAATGACCCTTGCCCGCGAATATGAAGTGGACCGCGCGCCCTTCTTTCTGGTCCGCGACGAAGCGAATGCGGTTCGTGTTTATACCTCTTACTTTCGATTCGTCAAGGAAGTATTAAACCGCGAGGTTTCAGAAACAGATGCCGTTGACGAAATGATGGAGCAGGTGCCGGATTTTCTATAATCGGCCACCGCTATAATGCCTGCCGGATGCCAGTCCTCCCGGGCTAACGAACGGGCAGGTCGCGGGTGTTTATAAGCTGTTCTATTTCCTCTCGTGTCCCAGCGCCGCACGCCGCTTCAACAACCTCGCGGGTAAGATGCGGGGCAAAATGCTCAATGAAATTGTACATATAGCCCCGAAGAAAAGCGCCTTTACGAAATCCGATTTTCGTAGTACTCGGTTCGAACAGATGGCCCGCATCTAATGAACACAGTTCGCTATCCGCATTCCGGTCATAGGCCATACTCGCTATTATGCCAATTCCCAGGCCAAGCTTAACGTACGTCTTAATGACGTCGGCGTCCACCGCGGTAAGCACGACACGCGGGGTAAGCCCGCGTCTATTGAAGGCTTGATCCAGCTGGGAACGGCCCGTGAAACCGAACACGTAGGTAATCAAAGGATAATCGGCGACGGCTTCGAGCGTCAGTGGCGATGCCCTCGTCAGCGGGTGATCGCGCGGCACAATGACGCTGCGGTTCCAGCGATAACAAGGCAGCATGACGAGATCCTCAAAGAGTTCTAAGGCCTCCGTCGCGATGGCGAAATCCACTCGGCGAGTCACGGCCAGCTCGGAGATCTGCACCGGTGTACCCTGGTGCATATGCAGCGCGACCTGCGGATAGGTCTTGATAAAGGCCTTGATCACATCCGGCAAGGCGTAGCGGGCCTGCGTGTGTGTCGTCGCGATTGATAAACTTCCGCGCCGATTGTCCTTGTGCTCCGTCGCTATGCACCGAATCTTTTCAACCTCGGCGAGAATTTGATCTGCCACCGGTAAGATGGCCTGTCCGGCAGGCGTTAGGGCCGCTAAGTGCTTACCACTGCGCAGTAATAAGCCCACACCTAGCTCTTCTTCGAGTAACTTAATTTGCTTACTTATACCTGGCTGCGAGGTATAGAGCCGCTCGGCGGCCGCCGACACGTTTAGCTCTTGGCGCGTAATCTCGACGAAAAATCTTAATTGCTGCAACTTCATTAGGCGACGGTTGATTTATAGCTATATATGATAAAAATATAACCAATGCGTCGTTGTTATTATCAATCGATATTACTACGGTGCGCAACACACTAAGGGTCCGGACTTCACAATGGATTTTGCCTATACCATTTCGGGATTTAGTCGGCTTTGTCGTCGGTCTGACGGGTGTCGGCAGTGGTTCGCTCATAACCCTCATTCTGGTACTTCTATTTGGGATTAAACCGGCGATTGCCGTCGCTACGGATCTTTTCTACGTCGCGATCACGAAGTGTGGCGGGATCTGGCGTGCATCATCGGCAGAGAACGATTAATTAGCGCAGTTACGGGTCATTCACGGCCGCCTAAAGACACCGATTACCCACGCGCCCATCTCGGTACGGTCGACTTTGCGTTGCTCGGAAGCCTGCTCTGCCTTGGGACCTATCTCGAGAGTCACTTGGGGATCCAGCTTCCGGAGCACAAACATTCGCCCCATTCTCGCGAGCATGCTGCTTATCATCGGAGCGCGTTTTACGTTTTCGTTCTCGTCGCGCCCGTCATACGCGCGTCGATTATCCAGGGCGATAAGGTTACATGCGCTTGCCGATTAGCCCCTGATTGCCAGCTTGCGGTCGCGATAAGTCTTGATCATCGTGGCCATTCTATCCTTGAGCAGCAACTTTTGTTTTTTCAAGTTCTCCAACGAGATATCATCAAGCGGGAGTGCGCCTGTGTTTGCCTGATGCACATGGTCTTTTAACCCTCTATGCTTCTGGTAAAGCCGTTTGAAATCCTCGCTCGACGCTAAAAGAGCCTGCGTTATCTCATCGTCGGATTCAACCATCGTTCCCCCTTTGTTTCTCTAATCGCACTATAGCGACGCATTTAGCTATCTGGGCAATCTCGCAGTCTCGGCGCTCTACCGCGATTCTTAGCCTCGCCTATAAGTCCTTCGTGAGCACATTTCGTCAACCAACATGGAACGCTGTCAAACTAAATATAGCGCAATTTCAAAACCAAGTCTGTGCGGTGTCGCAAAATAAAAACCCCTGCAATAGGATGCAGGGGTTTTCCTATAGGCGCCTGGCGGTGACCTACTTTCACATGGGCTATCCCACACTATCATCGGCGCTGAACGGTTTCACTACCGAGTTCGAGATGGGATCGGGTGGTTCCCGCTCGCTATAGCCGCCAGACAAACTATCGCTTTCAATGCCAGACAGCCGCCTAGCATTTGAAAGACTATCGGAAGGCCGTCATGGGTTTTTTCTGGGTCGCTTATATCGATTGCATTGCATCCACCCTGAACGCAAACTATTTGGGTGTTATATGGTCAAGCCTCACGGTCAATTAGTACTGGTTAGCTTCGCACATTACTGCGCTTCCACATCCAGCCTATCAACGTCGTAGTCTTCGACGAACCTTTAGGGACCTCGAAGGTCCAGGGAGACCTCATCTTAGGGAGGGTTTCCCGCTTAGATGCTTTCAGCGGTTATCCCGTCCGTACATAGCTACCCGGCGGTGCCACTGACGTGACAACCGGAACACCAGAGGTACGTCCACTCCGGTCCTCTCGTACTAGGAGCAGATCCCTTCAAGTCTCCAGCGCCCACGGTAGATAGGGACCGAACTGTCTCACGACGTTCTAAACCCAGCTCGCGTACCACTTTAAATGGCGAACAGCCATACCCTTGGGACCGGCTTCAGCCCCAGGAT
>MUGK01000246.1 GCA_002007425.1 Chromatiales bacterium USCg_Taylor
CAGGACGGTCGCGGCAAAAGGAATCACTCGCCGCGAGACCGCGGGTGCGAGAGTGACTTGGATGTCCTGTCGCACATACCGAGGGCCGCGGCGCAAACGAGGGGTTCCACGCCTTATCAATGTCTACTGCGATCGCGCCTTGCTCGGGGCCTTCGTGCGCGATCAGGACAGCGTCACCGCGGGGACGGCGCGCAAGGCCGTGGCCGAGGTCCAGGGCGCGATCAACATCAAGCGCTGGCGGTGGCTCGCCGCCGTGGCAGCGCTTGCCAGTGCCGGCAGCGCTGCCTGGTGGTTCATTCCGGCGTTTGACACCGGTTGGAAGGCGCCGGTGTCCGAATACCGTGCTGAAGCTCCCGCCAGCGCGGCGGTCAAACCGGCCAACATAGGCATCATCGCCGCCCGTTCGGATCGGAAGAAAACCGGCGCGGGAGACAAAAGCGCGAGTCGCCCTGAAGGCGAAAATGCCGCACGGCGCGGGATGTCCGAGACGCTGGTCCCATGGCTCAACGAACCCGGTATTCGCGCCGATCGTGATACCGCCCTCGCAAGCATGCTGCTGTTATGGGGCGTGAGCGACAGTTCCCGCGTAGCGCAAGCACCGTGCAATTCGGCGCCGAAACACGGCCTGCATTCGACGAGCCATGGAAGGTCGAAGACCGAGGCGAGGAGCCCGCGATAGCCGTCCTCTAGATGGACGGCGTAAAGTCATTGAGCGAAGGCACGCGCGTGGGGTGGTTGGGATAGCTTGCGCGCCTTCGACTTGCCCGCCGTGATAGGTCTGTTCTTGAAGACGGGCGAGGCGCGGTTCGTTACGGTCACTGGGCTAAATGGCGATCGGGTCACCTTGGCCATAGACCGTAAGACCGGAACCTATCCGCGCGCGGCCATCGAGCCGTTGTGGAACGGCTATTATACGGTGGTGTGGCGGCCCCCGAAACGCGTTGATCGACTGATCTCGCCCGGCGTCGAAGGTCCCGGCGTGCTCTGGCTCCGGGAACGCTTGGACCAACTGGATGGCAGGAAAACGCAGGTAGCCAAACCGAGGCATTATGACGAGGCGCTCCGGGAACGCGTGATTGCGTTTCAGCATAGACACGCCCTGGCGCCCGATGGGATGATCGGGCCGGAAACGCTTTTATACCCCGACGAGCCATGGAAGGCGGAACGCCGAGGCGAGGAGCCCGCGATAGCCGTCCTCTAGATGGACGGCGTA